>DASWMG010000130.1:0-5492 GCA_036399875.1 Solirubrobacterales bacterium | reverse complement strand
TCCCGGCCTTGCGCAGCGCCGTCGCGATCAGCTCCTCGGGGTCGCCGCTCTCGATCCCGTCGAGCAGCCGCTCGGCCTCGAGCGGCGCGTAGCCGAGATTGACGAGCCCGTCGCGGGCAAGGCCGCGCGCGTCGCCGCTATCGCCGACAGCCGCCACGACCTCTTCCTCCAACTCGCCCGCCACCTTCTCGCGCAGCTCGACGATGATCCGCTCCGCCGTCCGCTTGCCGATCCCGGGGACCGCCTGGAAGCGCTTGGCGTCGCCGGCGGCGATCGCCCGCAGCAACTCACGCGCCGGCCCGCCGGAGAGCGCCGCGATCGCCACCTTGGGGCCGACGCCGCTAACCGAGACCAGCAGCGTGAAGAGGTCGCGCTCCTCCTCGGAGGCGAAGCCGTAGAGCGAGAGCGAGTCCTCGCGCGCCACCAGCTCCGCGTGCAGGAAGGCCTCGCGGCCGATCGCCGGCACCGCCTTCAGGGTCTCCGCCGAGACGGCCAGCTTGTAGCCGACGCCGCCGGCGTCGACGACGACGTGATCGGGCCGCCGCACCATCACCTCGCCGCGCACCGCGGCTATCACCCGGCCACCTGCGCCCTGCCGCCGCCTTCGGCCGCCGCGAGCGCCTCACGCCGCCCTGCGCCCCCGCCGTGGCAGATCGCGACCGCAAGCGCGTCGGCGGCGTGGTCGGGATGGGGCGGCTCGGGAAGACCCAGCAGGGTCCCCACCATCCGCTGCACCTGGCGCTTGCCGGCGGCGCCGGAGCCGCACACCGCCATCTTGATCGCCTGCGGCGTGTAGGCGAAGCAGGGGATGCGGCTCTGGGCGGCGGCGAGCATCGCGACGCCGCTCGCCTGGCCGACCGCCATCGCGGTCCGCACGTTCTTGCCGAAGTAGACCTGCTCGACCGCCAGCGCCCCCGGCTCGTGCCAGCCGATCAGCTGGGCCAGCTCGCCGTGGATCCGCTCCAGGCGCCGCTCCATCGGCAGCTCGGCCGAGGTTTCGACGACGCCGCCGTCGAGCGCCACCATCCGGTTGCCCTCGACCCGCACGACGCCGAAGCCGAGGTTTGCCGCACCGGGGTCGATTCCCATGACTACCTGCATGGGGATTGATTCTGGGACGAAGGCCGGATGCCTTCGTGCGGCTAAGCCGCCAGCGTTTCCAGCACCTCGTCGGGGATGTCGAAGTTGGCGTGGACCTCGTTGACATCGTCGTCGTCTTCGAGCGCCTCAATCAGCGCCAGCAGCGACTTGGCGTCGTTGCCCTTCACCTCGACAGTGCTCTTCGGCTCCATCGCCAGGTCGGCCGATCCGACCTCGATCCCCGCCTCCTCGAGCGCCGCCCGGACCGCGCTCAGGTCACTTGGCCCGCAGAGCACGCGCAGGGTCTCCCCCTCCTCGCGCACGTCTTCGGCGCCGGCGTCGATGGCGACGATCACGTCATCCTCGCCGTAGCGCTCGCCATCGACGGTGACGACCCCGCGCTTCTCGAAGATCCAGGCGACCGAGCCGGGCTCGCCGAGGCTGCCGTTGTGCTTGCTGAAGGCGTGGCGGACTTCGGCGCTGGTCCGGTTGCGGTTGTCGGTCAGCGCCTCGACCAAGATCGCCGCCCCGCCCGGGCCGTAGCCCTCGAAGAGCACCGTTTCGATCGCGGCCGCGTCGCCGCCGGCGCCGGTGCCGCGGTCGATCGCCCGCTGGATGTTGTCCTTGGGCATCGAGGCTTCTTTCGCCTTCTGGATCGCAGTGGCCAGCGCCGGGTTGCCGTCCGGGTCGCCGCCGCCGTCGCGGGCGGCTACCGCGATCGCCCGCGCCAGCTTGGTGAAGAGCTTGCCGCGTTTGGCGTCGGCGGCGCCCTTCTTGTGTTTGATCGAAGACCACTTCGAGTGCCCGGACACGTTTGGCATTCTATGAGCCGTGCGGGCGCTCACGGCAAGCATCCTGTTCGTCGTGATGCTCCTCGCGGCCCTGGCGCTCTGGACCGCGATCCCGCTCGGCTGGGTCTACATCGGCTCCAAGGTCGCCGAGACCCAGTTCCCGAGCCAGGGCCCCTACGCCGTCGTCGCCGTCGGCATTCTCGTCTCGATCGTCCTCGACGCTTGGCTGATCGGCCGCCTCAACAACCTCTACGTCAGGGCCACGGGCACCAACCGGCTGACGCCGATGCGCCCCGCCTGGCTGAAGAGCATGCGCGACAGCTCGGCCCCGGTCGGGACGACCACCGTGGTCGAGGCGGTGCTGATGGGTTCGGTGCTCGTCGCGGGAGCCGTCTTCGTCGCCTGGTTCTTCCTGCTCGCCGGCTCGCCGCTTCCCAACGGCTAGACCCGCCGGTTAAAGAGTGCCCATATGGGCACCGAAGGGACGGCGGGTCTGCTCAGACGACGAACTTGCCGTCTTCCTGCATCACCTCACCGTCGACCTCGATCCTGCCGCCGAGCCGCAGGTCGCAGACCAGGTCGGTGTGGACCGCCGACTCGTTGACGCCGCCGGACTCCGGGTAGCTGCGGCCGACCGCCATGTGGACGGTGCCGCCGAGCTTCTCGTCGAGCAGCACCTCGCGGGTGCCGCGGTCGATCGCGTAGTTGGTCCCGATCCCGAGCTCGCCAAGGCGGCGGGCGCCGTCGTCGGTGTCGAGCAGCTGGATCAGGAACTCCTCGCCGCGCTCGGCGCTGGCGTCGACCACCTTGCCCGCCTCGAAGCGCAGCCGCACGCCCGCGACCTCGCGACCGCCGATCGTCGCCGGCAGGTGGAAGCTGACCTCGCCCTCGACCGAGTCCTCGACCGGACCGGTAAAGAACTCGCCGTCGGGCATGTTGTGGCGGCCGTCGCAGGGGATGAACTTGCGGCCGGCGATTCCGAGCTTGATGTCGGTCCCGGGGGCGACGATGCGCACCTCCTCGCGGCCCTCGATCCACTCGGCCAGGCGCATGCACTCCTCCGAGGCCTGCTGCCAGGCGGTCAGCGGGTCGCCGTCGGTGGCGAGGCAGGCGCCGTAGTAGAAGTCCTCGTAGTCGGCCAGGCTCATCTCGGCCTCGGCCGCGTAGGCGTTGGTCGGAAACAGCGTGTAGCACCAGCGGAAGTCGCCCTTGGCGCTTCGCTCCATCGCCCGCGCCAGCAGCTCGCCGGTCGCCGTCTGGCGTCGCGTCTGGCGCTCCGGCGGCACCGCGGAGAGCTCGCGCGTGTTGGCGGAGGCGCCGATCGCGATCCGCACGTCGACGTTCTCCAGCAGCCATTCGGAGACCGGCGAGACCCAGTCGAGCTGTGCATCGCTCGCGTGCTTGTAGTAGATCGCGGACTGGCCGTCGAGCGCCACGTTCATGATCGGGAGACCGCCCGCCTTCAGCACCTCCTCGTAGACGGCAAGGAGCAGCGGCTCGGCCCCGTTCTCGCCGTCGATCGAGACGATCTCGCCCTCCTTCACCTCGGTCGAGTAGCCGACCAGGATCTTCGCCAGGCGCTCGACTCTCGGGTCTCTCACGTTTCGGCCTCCTCGTGGGCCCGCTCACGGGCCGCCGTCGTCATTGCCATGAACAGTGCGTGCAGTCGGGAGTCGTCGGTCAGCTCGGGATGGAAGGCGCAGGCGAGCACGTTCCCTTCCCGGACCGCGACCGGATGCGCGTCGTAGCTGGCCAGCACCTCCACGCCCGGTCCCCACCGCTCTACCCAGGGAGCGCGGATGAACACGCCGCGCAGCGGCTCGTCGCCCAGGCCCTCCACCTCGACGTCGGCCTCAAAGCTGGCGAGCTGGCGGCCGAAGGCGTTGCGCCGAGCCGTCGCGTCGAGCAGGCCGAGGTGCGCGTCGTCGCAAACGATCATCCCGGCGCAGGTCCCCAACACCGCGCCGCCGCGCTCTTGGTGGGCACGTATCGCCGAGGCCAGTCCGGCCGACTCGATCCCCTTGACGATCGTCGTGCTCTCGCCGCCGGGAATGACCAGACCGTCGAGGCCGCGCAGGTCGTCGGGCGTGCGCACCTCGCGAACCTCGGCCCCGAGCTCACGCAGCACGCTCAGATGCGCCTCGAAGCCGCCCTGGACCGCGAGGACGCCGATCGAGAGGGGGGGCGCCACGGGGCGCTAGGCGCCGCGGTCCTGCAGGAGCGCGTCGGTGGCGGCCAGGTCGGCGATCTCCAGGCCGGGCATCGCCTCGCCGAGCCCGACCGAAGCCGCGGCGACCCGCTCCGGATCGCCGAAGTGCGTGGTCGCCTCGACGATCGCCCGCGCGCGCCGCTCGGGGTCGGCGCTCTTGAAGATGCCCGAGCCGACGAAGTTGCCCTCGGCGCCGAGCTGCATCATCAGCGCCGCGTCGGCGGGCGTCGCGATGCCCCCGGCGCAGAAGAGCGGCACCGGCAGCCGGCCCAGCTCAGCCACCTCGCGGACGACCTCCAGCGGCGCCTGGTGCTCCTTGGCGGCGCCGGCCAGCTCCTCAGGGCCGAGCTGCGCCAGCCGCTTGATCCCGCCGGTGATCTCGCGCATGTGGCGGACCGCCTCGACGACATTGCCGGTGCCGGCCTCGCCCTTGGAGCGGATCATCGCCGCCCCCTCGCCGATCCGCCGCAGCGCCTCGCCGAGGTTAGTGGCGCCGCAGACGAACGGCACCTCGAAAGCGAGCTTGTCGATGTGGTGGCGCTCGTCGGCCGGGGTCAGCACCTCCGACTCGTCGATGTAGTCCACCTCGAGCGCCTGCAGTACCTGAGCCTCGGCGAAGTGCCCGATCCGCGCCTTCGCCATCACCGGGATCGTCACCGCCCCCTGGATGCCCTTGATCATCGCTGGGTCCGACATGCGGGCGACGCCGCCGTCGCGGCGGATGTCGGCGGGCACGCGCTCCAGCGCCATCACCGCGCAGGCGCCCGCCTGCTCGGCGATCCGCGCCTGCTCGGGCGTGACCACGTCCATGATCACCCCGCCTTTCAACATCTCGGCAAGGCCGGTCTTCACCCGCCACGTCGCTCGCTCAGCCATGAAGGCGGATATTACGACGCCCCGGGCGGCGGGTCCTGTCGCCGCAGGGGACCCACCGCCCCTTCCGGTAGCTAAAGCTTCCTCAGGGGCGGTTCCCCCTACGTCGCCACCCGCCACACAGCCGAAGAGTCAGGACGCATCTCCAGCGGGTGGCGCGGAATGGGAGGATCAGTCCGAGGAAGCTTTAGCTACCGGAGGACTGATGGGACCCATTCCGTGACAGGACCCGCTGGCCGGAAGCGCCTGCGCTACTTGAGTTTGTAGGCCCTGATGCGGTCTTTGTGGGCCGCTTCGTCGCGCGCGTACAGGCCGTGCGCCAGGCCCTGGATCAGCGCCATCAGCGCCGTGTTCGAGCGCGTGAAGGAGGGACTGTTCGACGAGTAGTAGAGCGTCTGCTCGGCGTGCTCGCCGACCTCCGAGAGGGAGGCGTCGCTGATCGAGAGCGTGCGCGCGCGGCGGTGCAGCGCCAGCTTCATCGCCCTCAGCAGCAGCGGGTGGGCGCGCCCTGAGGAGAGAACGATGACCAGCGTCTCCTC
>DASWMG010000129.1:0-2932 GCA_036399875.1 Solirubrobacterales bacterium | reverse complement strand
CCGGCCCGCGCGCCGTCCTGGTCGGCGGCGGGCCGGTGCCGAAGGCGCCGCTGGAAGCGGCGATCGGTCGCGGCGCCACCGTCGTCCAGACCTACGGCCTCACCGAGGCCTGCTCGCAGGTGACGACGCTGGCGCCGGCCGATGCGCGGCGCAAGCTCGGCTCGGCCGGCCGGCCGCTGCTCCCGACGCACCTGCGCATCCTGGACGGCGAGATCCTCGTCCAGGGCCCGACCGTCGCCCCGGGCTGCGCCGACGCCGACGGCTGGCTGCACACCGGCGACCTCGGCCGCATCGACGACGAAGGCTTCCTCTACGTCGAGGACCGGATCGACGACATGATCGTCTCGGGCGGCGAGAACGTCGTCCCGGCCGAAGTCGAGCAGGTGCTGCTGCGCCACCCCGCCGTCGCCGATGCGGCGGTGGTCGGCCGCGAGGACCCCGAGTGGCAGCAGGCGGTGACCGCGGTCGTCGTCCTCGCCGACGGCTCGGAGGCGACGCCGGACGAGCTGCGTCGCCACTGCGCCGAGGAGCTGGCGGGCTTCAAGGTGCCGAAGCGCGTCGAGCTGGCTGCGGCGCTGCCGCGCACTCCTTCGGGCAAGCTGCTGAGGAGAGCCCTCCGTTAGCCTGCCGGCCATGAAAACCGACGACATCTTCTACGACAAGGACGCCGACCTCTCGAAGCTCGAGGGCAAGACCGTCGCCGTGCTCGGCTATGGCTCCCAGGGGCACGCCCACGCACTCAACCTCAAGGACTCGGGGGTGAACGTCGTCGTCGGCCTGCGCCCCGACTCGTCCAGCCGCGCCCAGGCCGAGGAAGCCGGCTTCGAGGTGCTGGACGTCGCCGAAGCGGCCAGCCGCGGCGACATCGTCATGGTCCTGCTGCCCGACGAGAAACAGGCGGACGTCTGGCAGGCCGAGATCGCCGACGGCATCGCGCCCGGCAACCTCGTTCTCTTCGGCCACGGCTTCTCGATCCACTTCGAGCAGATCGCGCCGCCGCCCGGCGTCGACATCGGCATGGTCGCGCCCAAGGGGCCCGGCCACCTGGTCCGCCGCCAGTACGAGGAAGGCCGCGGCGTCCCTTGCTTGATGGCCGTCCACCAGGACGCCAGCGGAGACGCCCACGACCTCGTCCTCGCCTACGCGTCGGGGATCGGCGGCGGCCGCGCCGCGATCATCGAGACGACCTTCAAGGACGAGTGCGAGACCGACCTCTTCGGCGAGCAGGCCGTCCTCTGCGGCGGCGCCTCCGAGCTGGTCCGCGCCGGCTTCGAGACGCTGGTCGAGGCGGGCTACGACCCGCGCCTCGCCTACTTCGAGTGCCTCCACGAGCTGAAGCTGATCGCCGACCTGATGTACGAGAAGGGCATCCAGGGGATGCGCTACTCGATCTCCAATACGGCGGAGTACGGCGACATGACTCGCGGCAAGCGCGTCATCGGCGAGGAGTCCCGCGCCGCGATGAAGCAGATCCTCTCCGAGATCCAGTCCGGCGAGTTCGCCAAGGAGTGGATCGCCGAGAACCGCGCCGGCGGCGAGAATCTCTCTCGCATGCGCGAGGAGGGGGCGGGGCACCAGGTCGAGGGGGTCGGCAAGGAGCTGCGCGACATGATGCCCTGGATCGACCAGGAGTTCTGATCGGCGGGAGTGGGGCGGATGGCGGTGGTCGCCTCCGGCAATTTGGGGCGCACGCGCGCTCCGCGCGCTTAGCGACGATGACTGAGCGCGGCTAAAGCCGCGCCATCATTCGATTGCATATCGCCGCTTCGCGACATTGCCGGACGCGACCACCGCCATCCGCCGCCCGAAGCGCCACTCTGCCCTCCAGGAGGAGACCCGAAAATCACCGCGCCCGCGATGGCGAACTCCGTTTCGACCCTCGCTGGTGGCGGGTCATGCTCGCGGTAGGGATCGGGATCGCGGTGATCATCGGCGCGGCCTGCGAGCCCGGAGTGCTACTGACCTCTCTTTGATCGCGGCGAGACTGCTTAGTCAAGGCAATGATGAGGTGTGTCACTCCAAACACGGTGACTTCGAGCGCTCGGCCAGGCAACATCTACGTCACCCGCGCGAGGCGCTGTTCTGGAACTCTCACATCGCCCTCCCGGAGGTTGACTACGTCGCCCGGGCCGAGGACTAGACCTCGGTCCATCTCTATTTCCAGGCTTTTTTGAGGAGGGAAGCGAGAAATAGTGCATGGCTTCTGCAACGGCGAATCGTTAGAGGAGCCAAATTCGCATCGCCAGGAAGTCTGTTTTCCCACAGATTCGGGGTCAGAAAGCAACCCGCGTCACGCGGGCGGTCCATTCTTTACGGGGATGCGACTATCTCGACCCTTTCACTGGCGGCGGCACTCCCCGGCTAACCGCGGCGATCTTCTTGCCGAGGCGCAAACGGAGTGGCTGCTGACTCGCCGCGCCGAGCGCCGCCAGCAGGAGGCCAAAGTGCGGCTGATGAACCTGGAGGTCGCTCGCCGCGCCTTGATGCTCGCGGGCGCTGCCGTCGCGGTCGGGATCGTCCTCACGCGCCTCGCGACTGGGGTTGAGCCGGGCGGGATTGACGTGGCTCTCAGCGGTCTGGCCCTGGCGCTCGGGTTGCTCCAACGAAGCTGAGGTATCCCACCGGGGGCTCAGCTAGAATGGGCGCCAGCCCGCTGCGTAGGACTACGCCTAGTGATAGCGGCGGCGGGTGATAAAGCGCGTCGAGATACCAGTGTCCCGGGCCGATTATCACTTGGCCCGAAGGGAGTGACCACCTTAAGGAGACGGCGCGCGGGGCACACGCTCTGGCCTGTCCCAGAGGTGCCCGCTAAGCAGTAAGGACGGGAAACGGCAGTTCGTCGCCAGACGCACGCGCTCGATCCGGCAGGGGAGAGAAGCGGTGCGCGCGGAGGCGAATTGTTCGATAGCTCCCCACATAGCGGTGACGAGGT
>DASWMG010000128.1:0-3051 GCA_036399875.1 Solirubrobacterales bacterium | reverse complement strand
CAAGTGGGAGATTCCCCGCTCCGAGCTCGACGAAATCGGCCTGCGCTCCCACCAGCGCGCCGCGAAGGCGACCGAGGAGGGCCGCTTCGAGCGCGAGATCGTCCCCTTCGCCGTCAATGGCGACACCTACGTCACCGACCAGGGCATCCGTCCCGACACCTCGCTCGAGAAGCTCTCGCAGCTGAAACCCGCCTTCAAGGAGGACGGCAAGATCACCGCTGGCAACTCCTCGCAGGTCTCCGACGGCGCCGCCGCGGTCCTGTTGATGAGCCGCGAGAAGGCCGACGCTCTCGGCCTCAAGCCGCGGGCGCGAATCTTCGACCAGACCACGGTCGGGGTCGACCCGGTGATCATGCTGACCGGTCCAATCCCCGCGACCCGGAAGCTGCTCGATCGCAACGGGATGACGATGGACGACATCGACCTGGTCGAGATCAACGAGGCCTTCGCCTCCGTCGTCGCCGCCTGGCGACGCGAGCTCGATCCAGACATGGACCGCGTTAACGTCAACGGCGGCGCGATCGCCCTCGGTCATCCGCTCGGCTCGACCGGCGCCCGGCTGATCACCACGCTGCTGCACGAGATGGAGCGCACCGACAAGGAGATGGGCCTGGTGACGATGTGCTGCGGCGGTGGTCTTGGCACCGGCACGCTGATCCAGCGGATCTGAGGTCGCATGGCCGGCCCCGCTACCTCAGATCGCAGCAAGTAGCCTCTTCTCGTGGACCTGAGCCTCTCCCCGTCCGAGCAGGAATTCCGCGACGAGGTCCGCACCTGGCTCGAAGAGAACCATCCCGGCCCCGAGCCCGAGGCCGGCCTCGAGGAGATCATGGCCTTCCGCAGCGAGTGGCAGCGCAAGCTGCACGAGGCGGGCTGGGCGGGGATCTCGTGGCCGAAGGAGTACGGCGGCCGCGGCGCGACGATGATCGAGCAGGCGATCTTCGTCAGCGAGGCCTCGCGCCTGGAGGCGCCCAGCCCCGCCAACGTGCTCGGTCTGGCGATGGGCGGACCCGTCGTCATCGCCCACGGCACTGAGGAGCAGAAGGAGCGCTACCTGGAGCCGATCCTGACCGCGGAGGAGATCTGGTGCCAGGGGTTCTCCGAGCCCGAGTCGGGCTCCGACCTCGCCTCGCTGAAGACGCGGGCGGTCAAGGATGGCGACGAATGGGTCGTCACCGGGCAGAAGGTCTGGACGACGTTCGCCCAGTACGCGAAGTGGTGCATGCTCGTCGCCCGCACCGATCCCGACGCGCCCAAGCACAAGGGGCTCACCTACTTCCTGATGGACATGGAGCAGGAGGGGGTGGAGGCGAAACCGCTGGTGCAGATAACCGGCGAGGGCGAGTTCAACGAGGTCTTCATGGAGGAAGCGCGAATCCCCGAGGCCAACGTGGTCGGCGGCGTCGGCAACGGCTGGACGGTGGCGATCACGACGCTGATGAACGAGCGGGCGGGGCTCGCCTTCGGCGCGATCGCCCAGATCGCCAACAGTCTCAAGCGGCTCAACAAGCTGGCGGCGGAGACGCCGATGAACGGCGGGGTTGCGGCCGAGGACCCGGTCATACGCCAGCGCCTCGCCCAGCTCCACGTCGAGGCCGAGACGATGCGCCTGAACGCCTACCGCGGCCTGACTAAGACGATGCAGTCGGGCATCCCCGGCCCCGAGGGCTCGCTGGGCAAGTGGCAGTGGGCCGACATCAACCAGCGGATCACCGAGCTGGCGCTCGACGTCGAGGGCGCCTACGCGCCGCTCGATCGGGGCGCCGAGCACGCGGTGGCCAACGGCGCCTGGCAGTACGGCTTCCTGCGCTCGCGCGCCAACTCGATCGAGGGCGGCACCACCGACATCCTCAAGAACATCATCGCCGAGCGGGTGCTCGGCCTGCCGAGACTGCGCTAGGCGCCGAGGAGCTTTCGCCCACCGTGTACTTCGACCTCAACGACGAGCAGCAGGCGATCAAGTCGACGGCGCGCGAGTTCCTCGCCGCCCGCTACAAGTCCGAGCGCATCCGCGAGCTGGCGCGCAGCGAATCGGGCTTCGAGCAGTCCGACTGGCAGGAGATGGCCGAGCTGGGCTGGCCGGGACTGGCGCTGCCCGAGGAGTGGGGCGGGCAGGGGCTGGGGATAGTCGAGCTGGCCGTCCTATTCGAGGAGCTCGGCTACGCGCTGGCGCCGACGCCGCTGCTCTCCAACACGGTCGCCGGGCTCGCCCTGGCGGAGAACGGCACCGACGAGCAGAGGGAGCGCTGGCTGCGTCCGCTGGCGAGCGGCGAGGCGCGCGGCACGCTGGCGCTGATGGACGCCGGCAGTCCCGCGACTCCCGGCGCCTTCACGATGGAGGCGCGGGCCGACGGCGACGGCGTCGTGCTCGATGGGGAGAAGGTCCTGGTGCTCGACGCCGCGACCGCCGACTTTCTTCTGGTCGCGACCAGCGACGGCCGCCGTCACTTGGTCGAGCGGGAGGCGGAGGGGGTCACGGTGACGCCGGAACGCTCGATCGACCTCACCCGCCGGCTGTACTCAGTCCGCTTCGAGGGCGTGAAGGTCGCGCCGGAGGCGACGTTGAACGGAGGCCCGGCCGACTACCTGCCGGTGTTGTGGCGAGCCTGCGTCGCGATCGCCGCCGAGTCGACGGGGGTGGCCCAGCGGACGCTGGAGATGGCGGTCGAGTACGCCAAGGACCGCAAGCAGTTCGGGCGGCCGATCGGCGCCTACCAGGCGGTCTCCCACCGCTGCGCCCAGATGCTGCTGGAGACCGAGAACGCCCGCTCGGCCGTCTACGGGGCCGCCTGGGCCGCCGACGCCGAGCCCGAGTCGCTGAACCTCGCGGCGTCGATGGCGAAGGCCTACGCATCTGACGCCGGCTGGCGCGTCGCCGACGCCGCGATCCAGGTCCACGGCGGGATCGGCTTCACCTGGGAACACGACCTGCACTTCTTCCTCAAGCGGGCAAAGGCCAACGCGGCGGCATTCGGCGACGCAAAGTGGCATCGCGAGAGGGTCGCGGGGACGCTTCTCGGCGCGGTAGGGTCGGCCGCATGAACAGACTCC
>DASWMG010000127.1:0-9784 GCA_036399875.1 Solirubrobacterales bacterium | reverse complement strand
TGGGTGGAGAAGAGCCCGTTGTAGGTGGAGGGGTCGACGATCTGGGCGCCGGGCTGGGCCAACTCGGCGCGGATCAGCATCGCCATAAGCCCGCCCATGAAGAAGAAGAAGAAGGTGGTAACGACGTACTGGACGCCGATCACCTTGTGGTCGGTGTTGAACTTGAAATAGTCGCGCCAACTGGTCGCGCCGTGCTGGGAGTGGTCCTCGGGAATGGTCGGCATCCCGGCCGCCCAGCGCAGCCAGTAGTCAAAGGCGCCGAAGCCGAGCAGGAACCCGAGCGGAGCGGTAACCAGGGGCACGACGACGTGCGGATAGCCGGTCTGCTCGGTCTGCCAGATCGGCAGGCCGGAGATCTCGCGCAGGATCACGACGAGGCCGACGCCGAAGGCGGCGCCGAGCACCATGCCGGCGATTCCGCGGGTCCAGCCGGGTCGCTTGATCGCAGCCGTCATCCGTTCTCCTTCAGATTACGCACCGCCCGCACCCAGCGGCAGCGGATCGGCCTCGGTGTCCTGGACCACCTGCTCCATCAAGGGTGCAGGCACTTTCTGTTTCAGCCCGCTGACCCACTCGCGGAACTCGGCCGGGGACTCGACGACGACTTTGGCCCGCATCGTCGCGTGCCCGAAGCCGCAGAGCTCGGTGCAGATCAGCTGGTAGGTCCCCTCCTTGTTCGGGGTCACGATCGCCGTCGTCACGATCCCCGGCACGTTGTCCTTCTTGATCCGCCACTCCGGAACCCAGAAGGAGTGGATGACGTCGAGGGCGTGCATCTTGAAGTGGACCTGGCGGTCGACCGGGACGTGGAGCTCCCCCTCCGACCACGCCTCGTCCTTGCCCGGATAGCCGAAGCTCCAGGCGAACTGCTGCGAGAAGACCTGGACCTTGAGCGGGTTCTCGGCTTCGTCCTCGATGTCCTTGAGCACCGCCCAGCTGTAGCCGCCGCCGAACAGCACGATGATCGTCGGAATCAGCGTCCAGGCGATCTCCAGCCGCGTGTTGCCGTGGATCGGCTCGCCGTCGGATTCGTCCCCCGGCTTGGCTCTGAATTTCCAGAGCGCGTAGAAGAGCATCACCATCACCAGGGAGAAGACGAACGCCGAGAGGACGATCATCACGTCGGTCAGGGTGTCGATCGGGCCGGCCGCCGTCGAGGCGCCTTGGCCGTTCCAGCGAATCGGCACCATGACGACGGAAATCAGCGCCGTCAGCACCAAAGTGGTGCCGAACATCTTCGCGATCGGGAGGCGGCGAGTCATGGTCGGCGGCGCATTCTATGCAAGCGGCAGACGGTCAAGCTCGCCCCGCGACGCGGCGAGGACGCCGCGGCCGACCCCCTCCCAGCTCCAGAGCCGAGCGGTGGTCGCGACGAGGGCCTCGCGGGCAGGCTCGCGCTGCTCCTCGGGGAGAGCCAGCCAGGTGTTGAGGCGCTCGGCAATCGACTCCACAGCGTTCTCGTCCACTGGAAACGACGTTAGCTGGCCGAGCTCCTCGGGCAGCGCCGAGGCCAGCTCCCTGGAGACCTCGCGCATCCCGGAATGACCGGCCGAGACCGGCAGGACGCCGCAGGCGGCGGCCTCCGCGGCGACCATCCCGAACGCCTCCGGGAACGTGCTCGGCATCACGAGCGCCTGCGCGCCGGGCAGCAGCTCGGCCACCTGGTCGTGCTCGCGCCGCCCGAGCAACTCGACGGAGCTGGCGACACCGCGGGCGGCCTCGATGTAGCCGTCGGGCAGTTGGGTGAGGAACGAGCTGAGGATCGACAGCGGCTTCTCCTCGCCGCCCTCGAGGGCCCAGCCGAGGCGAGCGACCTCACGGGCGTCGTCGAGGTCACCGCGGTCGAGCGCGGCCAGCAGCCGTTGCAGGCCCCCTTCGTACTCGCCGTAGCCGACTACCTGGAGCCGGGCCTCAGGATGCCGCCGCCTGACCAGGGGCCAGGCCGCCAGTAGCAGGTCGAGCCCCTTGGAGACGATGAACTTGCCGACGAAGACGACTCGCGCCGGGTCGCGATCGCCGCGCGGGCGGAAGCGCTCGGTATCTACGCCCGGCGGGCCGAGGCGCGTCTTCTCGCGCAGGCCGGCGACCTCGGGCAGCGCGTTCCAGAGCGACTCGGCCGTGTGGCGCGAGCCGACCAGGACGCACCGCGCCGCCCGCATCCCCTCTTCGGCGTAGGGCAGGAAGCGGGGATGTGGTTTGACCGTGTACTCGAGCGCCGAGCCGTGGATCTTGGCGGCGAAGGACTCGATGCCGGCGCGGGCGAGAACGCAGGGGCCCATCACCAGGTGGCCGCCGAGCGCGGCGTCGGGCTGACCGGCGGACTCGACGACCTCGCGCACCGCTGCGACGTTGGCCTCGACGTAGCGGTCGAGCTCCTCGTCGCTCAGTTCCGGGAAGGTTTTCACCTCGAAGCCGGGATAGGGGTCTCTGACGTAGACCGGCAGCAGGCCGTGGATGTCCGGGTTGTGGATTTCGACCCCCGGGATCTCGACCTCGCGGTCCTGGCACAGCAGGTGCACCTCGTGGCCGAGGCCAGCCAGCGCCCGGGCCAGGTTGGCGCTGTAGATGTTGCTGCCGGTGCCGCGCAGCATGTAGCCGTGGAACAGGAGAACCCTCACAAACCGCCGCCTGCTCCGCTTCGCGTTCGCTGGCGGCGGCAATCGCCATATCGGCGCCGCTCGCGAAGAATCAGATCGTGACGCTCGCTAATCGGTTGGACGGCGGGGGCGTTGTTATTGTCCCCGCGCATGAATCAGCGGCAGCTTTACAGGATGCGCGCCCCGGCCTCGGGCCGCGAGGCGATCGCCCCCGCCGAGCCGGGCGCCGTCTACGTCGACCGGGAGACCGGCGAGGAGATGGTGCCGGTTGCCAAGCTGCTGCCGCTCGCGCCCTCCGACTCCGCCCTGCCGCGTAGCCCGGAGAACCTGCGAGCCTGCCGCCGCTGCGACCAGCTGATCGGGCTGGACGTCAGCGACTGCCCCTACTGCGGCCTGCGCCAAGAAGCGCTCTGACGCGGCCTCAGATTCGGAAAAAGCAGGAAGGCCACGGCGACCGCCGCGATGGCCAAGGCGGTCAGATAGACACCGAAGACATCGGGACCTACCTGTTCGGCCACAGTGCCGGAAATCAAGCAGACGAGTGCCCAGGTCAGCGGCTCGTCTAAGACAATACATTTCATAGATCAGAGAGTAGCTGAGCGGCCAGCGAAACGAGGTAGAAGGCGCTGCCCGCGCCGAAGCCGATGACCGTTCCCCACAGCACTGCCCGCTCACGCCTCCTTGGATCGGAGGTCGCGAATGCAAGTACGACCCTGACGAGCCGCGGCGCGCGTGTGGCGCGCAGAAAGTCGATTCTTCGTCGCGCCTATGTGAATCTTGGCGCGGCGAGGGGGTGCTGGCCCCTACGGCCCTTTGACCAGCGTCGCCGTGTAGAGCAGGCGGGCGTTCGAGTAGTAGCAGCCGTAGGTCTTGGTCTTGCCGACACCCTGCTGGGGGTTGCCGTTTTGGATGTCCTCGGTGGTCGAGCACTCACCGGGCAGGCGGCTGCCGCGCCAAGTGTTGTCTTCGGAGACGTTGAAGGCGAACATCGGCGCCCAGGTCGGGATGGTGAGAGCGACGACCTGGCCGCGCAGGATCGTCAGCGGATGGTCGAGCGCGAAGACGACGGTGGTGCCGAAGTAGCGGTTGAGCGTCTGCAGCGGGCTCTGGCGGACCAGGGTGTATTTGGGCGGCTTCGTCTCCTCGACCGGGCGCAGCACGCCGATCCGAGCCTGCGAGGGTTTGCCGAGAACCTCGTTGAAGAAGCCGACCTCGTCCGTCATCGTTTTCGTGTCGGTCCGCGAGGGACGCGCGAGCGTGATCGACCAGGCGACGATCTTGCCGTCGAAGGGGGCCTCGTAGGGCCGCGGCACGCCGCTGGCGATCGACTGGAACCCGGTCACGTGCCCCTCGACCCGGCAGGGAATGACCTCGACCCCATTGACGATTTTCCCCGGGCAGGACGGGGGCGGCGTCACGTCGGTCTTGCCGAGTACGACGACGCGGGCCGGTGCCGAAGCGGCCTCGCCCGGCCAGGCGATCGCGATCGCCGCCGCGAGCAGGCAGGAGAACAGGCCCGCCCCAAGCAGGCGGTTGGCCCTCGCTCTGTTTTCTGCTGCTATCCGCACGGTCCTGAGCTGCAACCCGGCGCCGTGGCGGCGGTTGCGGCGACGATTGTGCCGTTAGGCGTCGGTAAAGGAAGCGTTCTCGCCCGGCTGCACGATCCCTCCCCCGGGGAACCTGGGTTCGATCATCTAGGGTTGCATGCTGCAATGGACGGCTCTCCCAGCGCAGACGACTTCCTCCCGGCTGGCCTCTCCTCCTACGGGATCGAGGCCGACGAGATCGAGCTGGTCGTGCTCGGCGCGATCCACCAGCTTTTCTGGCCGCCGATCCTCGAACTGCTCGACATGGACCTCGGCGAGGCCGAGCCCGAGCGCGACCTCGACCTCTCGCGAGCGCCGTGACCGAGGTCCTCGACCTTTCGCTCCGCGAGCAGGCGGCGGCGATCGCCGCCGGCGCCGACCCCGCCGAACTGCTCGACGCAACCCTGGCGCGGATCGAGGCCCGCAACCCGGCGATCAATGCCGTCGTCGAGACCTTCCCGGAGCGCTCGCGCGAGATGCTCGCCGCGGCTCCCGACGGGCCGCTGCGCGGCGTTCCGGTCGTGATCAAGGACGAGTGGCCGCTGCCCTGGCGCGCCCAGCGCTTCGGCGCCGCCGACGTGCCGGGGGCCCGCTTCGCGCCGGGCGAGTCCGGCCCCTACCGGGCGCTGCGCGACGCCGGCGCCGTCATCGTCGGCGTCGGCAACATGCACGAGCTCGGCGCGGGCAGCACCGGCAACCTCTCCGTCTACGAGGCCGCCCGCAACCCGTGGAACACGGCGCGGTGCCCGGGCGGCTCCTCGAGCGGCCCCGCCGCCGCGACCGCGGCCCGGCTCGTCGCCGGCGCGGTCGGCGCCGACGGGCTCGGCTCGGTCCGCTTTCCCGCCGCCTACTGCGGCCTGACCGGCCTCAAGCCGACCTTCGGCCGCGCCGCCATGGACGGCCACCACATGGCGCCCGTGACGCGAACGATCGTCGCCGGACCGCTCTGCGCCGACGCCGCGGACTGCCGCCTGCTCGGCTCCGCCATGTTCGGCGAGAGCCTGGCGGCCGGTGAGGCAAAGGGATTGCGGATCGGCGTCGTCCGCGACGTCGTCTCCGAGGACGTCACCCCGGAGGTGCGCGACGCGTGCGAGGCGGCAATCGAGCAGCTCCGCGCGGAGACGGGCGGCGAGGTGCGCGAGATCGAGCTGCCCGACCTCGACGCGGCGACGCTCGCGGCGGTGCTGCTGATCAGCGAGGAGGGCCTGAGCGGGGTCTCGCCCCGGCGGCTCAACCGCCTCGACCCCGAGCTCAGCCCGCTGGGCCGGGCCACGCTGAAGTACCGGATGCTCCTGCCGGCGGCCGCGACGGTCCAGGCGGCGCGCGTCCGCACCCTGATGCGGCGGCGCCTCGCCGCTCTCTTCGAGCAGGTCGACGCGATCGCCTGGCCGACCGTGCCGGCCCCCGCCCCGCCGCTCGACTCGCCCGTCGTCGAGCTCCCCTCGGGCCACCTCAGCGCCGACCAGGCCAACGTCCGCGGCGCCGCTCTCGCCAACCTGACCGGTATCCCCTCGATCAGCGTCCCGGTCGGCCTCAGCGGCGAGGGGCTGCCCCTTGCCCTGCAGCTGCAGGCGGCCTGGGGACGGGACGAACTGCTGCTGGACGCGGCCGAGGCGCTGGAGCGTGCCAATGGGCGCCGCTGGGTCGAGGCGAGGCCGCCGCTGGCCGCCGCCCAGCCGACGGAGGCCTAAGCGTGGCGGCGATCGCGGTCGAGGGCCTCGAACGCGCCTTCGGCGACGTGCGCGCCGTCCAGGGGGTCGACCTGCGGGTCGGCGAGGGTGAGATCTACGGCTTCCTCGGCCCCAACGGCGCCGGCAAGACGACCACCGTGCGCATGCTCACCACGCTGCTGCTGCCGACCGGCGGCCGGGCCGAGGTCGCCGGCCACGACGTCGTCCGCGAGGCGCGCGCGGTCCGCGCCTCGATCGGCGTCGCCCTCCAGGAGGCGGCGCTCGACCCGCTGATGACCGGCCGCGAGCTGATCCGGCTGCAGGCGACGCTGCAGGGCATCCCCCGCGCCGAGGGCCGCCGCCGCGCCGACGACCTGCTCGAGCGGGTCGACCTGGCGGGGGCAGCCGACCGCCGCGTCGGCGGCTACTCGGGCGGGATGAAACGCCGCCTCGACCTCGCCGCGGCGCTCGTCCACGAACCGCGCGTGCTCTTCCTCGACGAGCCGACCACCGGACTCGACCCGGTCAGCCGCCGCACGATCTGGGACGAGGTGCGGGCGCTCAACGACGAGGGCACGACCGTCTTCCTCACCACCCAGTACCTCGAGGAGGCCGACCAGCTCGCCGACAACGTCGGCATCATCGACAGCGGCCGGATCGTCGCCGAGGGCACGCCCGACTCGCTCAAAGCCGAGGTCGGCAACCCCCACATCCGGCTCCAGCTCGAGGAGGGATCGGCGGCGGCCGCGGAGGAGGTCTGCGCGAAGATCGGCCCGCTGCTGCCGCCGGTCGACGGCAAGACCGTCCTGGTCGAAGTCGAGAACGGCGCCGCCGACATCCCGCGCGTGGTGCGGGCACTGGACGAGGCCGGGATCGGGGTCGGCTCCCTAGAGCTGGTCAAACCGACGCTCGACGACGTCTTCGTTGCCAAGACCGGCTACCACCTCTCGCAGGACGGGGAGGCCGGCGGCGACCAGGCGGAGGCCGTCGAGGCTTGAGCTCGTTGCGGTCCAACCTCCGCGTCGTCGGCGCGCTCGGCATGCGCTCGGTTCGGCAAACCTTCCGCCGGCCGCAGCTGATGGCCCCGATCGTCATCTTCCCCACCCTGCTGCTGGCAATCCAGACCGGCGGCGCCGGCAGCGCGGTCGAACTGCCCGGCTTCCCCCCGGTCGACAGCTTCCTCCAGTTCATGCTCGCCGGGGCGATGATGCAGTCGCTGATGCTGGCCGGCAACAGCGGCGGCATCGCGCTCGCCGTTGACATCGAGATGGGCTTCACCGACCGCCTCTTCGCCGCGCCGATCTCGCGCTTCACGATCGTGCTCGGGCGGCTCGTCGGCACCGCCGCGCTCGGCCTCTTCGCCGCGCTCTGGTTCCTTGCGATCGGGCTGGTCTTCGGCGCACCCGTCGAGGGCGGCGTCCCAGGCGCCCTGGTCGCGATCGCGCTGACGACGATCGGCGCGATGTCGATCGGCGGCATCGGCTCGGCGATCGCGCTGCGGACGGGCCAGGCCAGCATCGTGCAGGGCCTCTTCCCGCTGGTCTTCGTCGTCCTCTTCCTCTCGACCGCCTTCTTCCCCGAGCAGTTGATGGTCGAGCCGGCACGCTCGATCGCCGCCTACAACCCGCTCAGCTTCGTGGTCGAGGGGATCCGCGAGCCGATCGTGGAAGGGCTCGACGCCGGCGACACGCTCGCCGCCCTGGCGGCGGTCGCCGGTATCTCGGCCTTCTCGCTGATGTTGAGCGTTCGCGCCCTCCGCCACCGGCTGAGGACGGGAGGCTGAGATGAACAGGCGCAACCTGGCGACGATCGCCGCCATCGTCGATCGCTCCAAGAACGAGCTGATCCGGGTACCGGGCGCCGCGATCCCCGGCGTCCTCGCCCCGACGATCTTCTTCCTCGGCCTCAACGGCGTCTTCGGCAACCTGACCCAGCTCACCGGCTTCGGCTCCGACAGCTACGCCAGCTTCCTGGTGCCGGTCAGCGTCCTGCAGGGCGCCGGCTTTACCGGGGCCGCGACCGGCGTCAACCTCGCCCGCGACATCGAGGGCGGCTGGCTCGACCGGCTGCTCGTCTCCCCCGCCCCGCGCTGGGTGCTGCTGACCGGGATGGTCGTCGCGGCGAGCCTGCGCGCCTTCATCCCGGCCACCGCCGTGCTGACGGTCGCGTTCGCGGTCGGCGCCCACTGGCCCGGGCTCGACGGCCTGCTGCTCACCTACGTGATGGTCGCCGCCACCGCCGCCGTCGCCGCCTGTTACGCGATCGCGCTCGCCCTCCGCTACAAGAGCCAGTCGGCGGCGCCGCTGATGCAGGCCGGGATGCTCGCCCTGATCCTGATGACGACGGCCTACGCGCCGCTGCGCCTGCTCGAAGGCTGGCTCCAGGACGTCGCCGAAGTGAACCCGATGACGCCGGTCGTCGACGGGGTGCGCCAGGGCTTCCTCGGCACGATCGGATGGGCCGACACCTGGCACGGCATCGTCGCCCTGCTCGGGATGCTCATCGTCATGGCCGCGCTCTCGCTGCGCGGCATGCGCCGCATCGCGCTGTAGCCGGCCGGCGCTGGCGGACGGCGGCTATTTGTAGCGGTAGGTGATGCGGCCCCTATCCAAGTCATAGGGGGAGAGCTCGATCTTCACGCGGTCGCCGGGCAGAATGCGGATGTAGTGGCGGCGCATCTTGCCGGAGATGTGACCGAGCACCTCGTGGTCGTTGTCGAGTTTGACCCGGAACATCGTGTTCGGGAGGGCCTCGGTGATCTCGCCCTCCATCTCGATCTTCTCCTCTTTGCCCATGCCGCGGGAGCGTATCCGACTAGGAACCCGTCGCGCGGCGCTCACCCAGCACAGCACTGGCGTGTTCGACCGCCTCCTCGCGACTCGCGATCTCCCCGGCGTACTGCGCGGCCTCCAGCTCGCCGAGCAGATCGCCGAGCTCCGGTCCGGGCTCAATGCCGAGCTCATGGGCGAGCTCGTCGCCCCGCAGGAGCGGCGATGGCGGTCCCTCGCGACGCCAGTCGAGTGCCGCGCCGATCATCTCGCGGGCAAGCGCCAGGTGCGCCTCGATCGCCTCGTCGGTCGCGAAGGGGCCGCTGCCGCGCGCCGAGAGGCGGTCGGCGATCGTCAGCAGGGTGACGTCGGCGGCGACCGGCTCGGTCGCCCGCAGGTACTCGTGGACGCGGCGCGGCGGCAGCGGCGCCTCGTGGACGAGGAAGCCGAGCCGCAGGTGGTTCAGGGTCAGACCCTGAAGGTGTCGGGTCAGCCGCTGCCCGGCTCGCAAGCGGGCGCAGAGCGCGGCGACGATCTCCGCCCCGACGCTGTCGTGGCCGATGAAGGTGACGTAGCCGTCGCGTTCGCCTCGGGTCGCCGGCTTGCCCATGTCGTGGACGAGCGCGCCGAAGCGCAGCGCCGTGCCCCGGGTCATCTCGTCGGCCAGCGGCTCGGCCAGGAGCTCGGCAACCTCGGCGGCGCGCGGGCCGGCGAAGCGCTCCAGGTCGGACTCCACCTCCAGCGTCCGCTCCAGCACCGCCATCGTGTGTCCATGCACGTCCAGGTGGTGGTTCGGGCCCTGCTCGACGCCCCGCAGCGCCTCCAGCTCCGGCAGGACGGAGGCGGTCAGGCTCAGCTGGTCGAGCAGCTCCAATCCGCGCAGCGGGTCCGGTCCGCCGACGAGGCGGCGCAGCTCTGCGAGCTGCCGCTCCCCGGCCGGCTCCCCGGCGCGCGCGGCTTCGCGGCGGGCGAGCGCCGCGGTCGCGGGCTCGACCTCCAGCTCCAGCTCGGCGGCGAGGCGGGCGGCGCGCAGCAGGCGCAGCGGGTCGGCGGCAAAGCTGTCCTCCCCGACGGCACGGAGAACGCGGCGGTCGAGATCGCCGAGGCCATCATGGGGGTCGACCGGCTCGCCGCCGGCGAGCGGCACCGCGACCGCCCCCAGC
>DASWMG010000126.1:0-9039 GCA_036399875.1 Solirubrobacterales bacterium | reverse complement strand
GATCTCCCACCTGCTCGAGGACGATCCGGTCGACACCGAGGAGGAGCGATGAGCTCGGTGCCCGACGTCGCCGCCGCCGCCCTCGAGCGTGTCGGCGAGGAACTGCGCTCCCGTGACCGCTTCCTGCTGACCGCCCACGAGGGGCCCGACGGCGACGCCCTCGGCTCGCTGCTGGGCCTGCACCAGGTCCTCACCCAGCTCGGCAAGGACTCGGTGATGTTCATGGCCGCGAAGGAGTTCCCGCTGCCGATCGAGTACCGCTTCCTGCCGCTGGAGGAGGTTTTCCACGAGCCTCCCGCCGACATGCCGGACCGTACGGTCGTCTTCCTCGACTGCGGCAACGTCGACCGGATGCCGGTCCCCTTCCTGACCGAGGGCGACAACGTGCGCCTCAACATCGACCACCACCACGACAACACGCTCTTCGGCGACGTCAACCTGGTCGACGTCGAAGCGTCGAGCACGGCGGAGATCGTCTACGAGCTGGCGGTCCTGCTGGGAGTCGAGATCACGCCAGAGATGGCCGAGGCGCTCTATGTCGGCATGGTCACGGATACCGGCAAGTTCATGTACGAGAACACCAACGCTCGCACCCACCGGATCGCCGCCGAGCTGATCGAAGCGGGAGTGGCGATCGACGAGACCTACCGCCGCCTCTACGAGCACGTGCCGATCGAGAAGCTGCGGCTGCTGTCACGGGCGCTGGAAGGTATCCAGCGCCACTGCGACGGCGCCCTCGTGCTCGCCTACATCACCAACGCCGACTACGAAGCGAGCGGCTCGGGCGAGGAGATGACCGAGGGGATCATCGACCATCTGCGCTCGGTCGAGGGGGCGCGCGTGGCGGCCCTGATCCGAGACCTCGGCGACCGCGGCCGCGCGGCGCGCAAGGTCAGCCTGCGCTCCAGCGGCGGCGAGGTCGACGTCTCGGCGATCGCCCGGCGCCATGGCGGCGGCGGTCACAAGCGCGCCGCCGGCTTCTCCACCGACCTGGAGCTGCAACCGCTGGTGGACTTCCTGCGGGCCGAGGTGACGGCCCAGCTCGGCCCTTGACGGCTGCCGCGGCGGAGGGCGCACTGCTGCTCTGCGACAAGCCGGCCGGGATCACCTCGCACGACGTGGTGGCGCGAGTGCGCCGCGAGCGGGGCTGCAAGGCCGGGCACGCCGGCACGCTCGACCCGTTCGCGACCGGGCTGCTGCTCGTCCTGATCGACCGCGCCACCCGCCTGCAGCGCTTCCTGACCGGGCTGCCGAAGACCTATCTGGCGACGGCGCGGCTCGGCTGGCGCTCCTCGACCGGCGACCCCGACGGCGAGCTGACCGAGACCGGACACCTGCCCGGTTCCTTGGAGCTGCCGACCGGCACGGTCCGCCAGCGGGTGCCGATGACCTCGGCGGTCCGGGTCGGGGGCGAGCGGCTCTACCGCAAGGCGCACCGCGGTGAGACGGTCCAGACGCCCCTGCGCGAGGTCGAGGTGTACCGGGCGGACCTGCTCGGCCACGACGGCGAGCGGGCCGAGTACGAGATCGAGTGCTCGGCCGGCACCTACGTCCGCACCCTGGTCGAGACACTCGGCGACGCCTACTGCGAGCAGCTGCGGCGGACCGCGATCGGTCCATTTCGGGTCGAGGACGCCGGCGAGGAGTACGAGCTCGACCGGGTCGCCGCGCTCGTTCCGGCCGCCGCGGAGGCGCTGCGATGAGCATCGAGGTGACCTCGCTCCCCGACGCCCGGCCGCGCCCGCGGCACGTCGCGATCGGAACCTTCGACGGGGTCCATCGCGGCCACCAAGCCGTGATCGAGGGCGCCGACACCGTGCTCACCTTCGACCCGCATCCGCTCGAGGTCCTGCACCCGGCGGCGCTGCCGAAACTGATCATGACCGCCGGCGTCAAGCGCGACGTGCTCGACGGCCTGGGGGTGGACGAGCTGGTCGTCATCCCCTTCAACCGCGAGTTCGCGTCGCGCTCCGCCGAGGACTTCGTGGACCACGTTCTGGTCGAGACGCTGAGCGCCGAGCGGGTCTCCGTCGGCGAGAACTTCCGCTTCGGCGCGAAAGCGCGGGGCACGCCGGAGATGCTGGCGGCCCGCGAGGAGTTCGAGACCCGCGTCGTGCCGCTGGTCGAGGTCGACGGCGAGACCGTCTCCTCGACCCGGATCAGGGCACTGATCGCTGCCGGCGACATGCACGGCGCGCGCCGTTGCCTGGGGGCGCCGTTCATGGTCGAGGGCGAGGTGGTGGAGGGGGACCAGCGCGGCCGCACGCTGGGCTTCCCGACCGCCAACATCGTCCCCGACGACCGCCTGGCGATCCCTGGCCACGGCGTCTACGCCGCCTTTGCCGACGGCGTTCCGGCCGCGGTCAACGTCGGCGTGCGGCCGACCTTCGACACCGGCCGCGGCGTGTTGATCGAGACCTACCTGATCGACCGCGAGGAGGACCTGTACGGGCGCACGCTGCGTGTCGCCTTCGTCGAGCGACTGCGCGGCGAGCGGCGCTTCGCCAGCGTCGAGGAGTTGATCGCCCAGATGAAGATCGACGTCGAGGACGCCAAGCGCGTCTGTGCTAGCTTCACCGGCCGGTAATGCCTCTCACGAAAGAGAAAAAAGGAGAGCTGATCGGCAAGTACGGTCGCTCCGACGGCGACACCGGCTCGGCCGAGGTCCAGGTCGCCCTGCTCACCGAGCGGATCAACGAGCTGACCGAGCACCTGCGCACCCACGCCAAAGACCATCATTCGCGCCGCGGGCTGCTGATGCTGGTCGGCAAGCGCCGCCGCATGCTCCGCTACCTGGAACGCACGGACCTGGAGCGCTACCGCGCCCTGGTCGCCGAGCTCGGCCTGCGCCGCTAGACTCCCTGCGGACAGAGAACGAGAGTTCTGAACGCAATTGGCTGCCAACCGGGCGGCCGGAGGTAAAAACTGAATGAGCATGTTCGAAGTTAGCCGCGTATCGGCGGAGGTCGGCGAGGACCAGATCTCCTTCGAGACGGGCAAGCTGGCCAGACAGGCGAGCGGCGCGGTCGTCGTCCAGTCGGGCGACACCATGGTGCTCTGCACCGCCACGATGGGCAACCTGCGCGACGTCGACTTCCTCCCCCTGACGGTGGACGTGGAGGAGCGGATGTACGCGGCGGGCAAGATCCCCGGCTCCTTCTTCCGCCGCGAGGGTCGCTCCGGCGAGAAGGCGACGCTGACGGCGCGGATGATCGACCGCCCGATCCGCCCCCTCTTCCCCAAGGGCTGGCACTACGAGACCCAGCTGGTCGCGACCCCGCTTTCGGTGGATCACGTCCACCCCTACGACATCCTCGCCATGAACGGCGCCTCGGCGGCTCTGGCGATCTCGCCGGTTCCGGTCGCCGCCCACGTCGGCGCGGTGCGGATCGGCAAGCTGGAGGGCGACTTCGTCGTCAACCCGCCCGAGGAGACGCTGGAGGAGCTCGAGCTCGACCTGATCGTCGCCGGCACCGACGAGGCGATCCTGATGGTCGAGGCGGGCGCCAACGGCGTCAGCGAGGCCGAGATCCTCGACGCCCTCGACATCGCCCACAGTGAGATCAAGAAGCTCTGCGCGGCGATGCAGGAGCTGGCCGACAAGGCCGGCAAGGAGAAGCTCGTGGTCGAGGCTCCCAGCATCGACGAGGGCCTGATCGAGGAGATTCGCTCCTCGCACGGCCAGGCGCTGGTGGAAGCTATCGCCACCGAGGGCAAGCTCGAGCGCTACGAGGCGATCGACGTCGTCAAGGAGGCGATTGTCGAGAAGTACGCGCCCGCCGGCGCCGACGGCGAGGTCGACGTTGAGCGCGCCGCCGAGGTCAAGGCGGCCGCCGACAAGATCGAGAAGGACACGATCCGCAAGGCGATCGCCGTCGACAAGAAGCGCCCCGACGGCCGCGCCCAGGACGAGATCCGGCCGATCGAGTGCCAGGTCGACATCGCCCCGCGCGTGCACGGCTCGGCGCTCTTCACCCGCGGCGAGACGCAGATCCTCTCCAACGTCGCGCTCGGCACGACGCGGATGGACATGCGGCTCGACACGCTTGGCCTGCAGACCACGAAGCGGTTCTGGCACCACTACAACTTCCCGCCCTTCTCGGTAGGGGAGGCCGGCTTCATGCGCGGGCCGAAGCGGCGCGACATCGGCCACGGCGCGCTCGCCGAGCGGGCGCTGGCGCCGTCGATCCCCGACGAAGAGAGCTTCCCCTACGTGGTCCGGGTCGTCTCGGAGACGCTCGAGTCCAACGGGTCCTCGTCGATGGGCTCGGTCTGCGCCTCCTCGATGGCCCTGCAGGCGGCGGGCGTGCCGGTCTCGGCGCCGGTCGCCGGCGTCGCGATGGGCCTGATCAAGGAGGGCGACGACTACGTTGTGCTCACCGACATCGCCGGCGTCGAGGACCACCTCGGCGACATGGACTTCAAGGTCGCCGGCACCGAGGACGGGATCACCGCCCTGCAGATGGACATCAAGATCACCGGCGTCACCCTCGACATCCTGCGCGACGCGCTCGAGCAGGCGAACAAGGGCCGGCTCTTCATCCTCGGCAAGATGGCCGAGGCGATCGACGGTCCGCGGGAGATGCTCTCCCAGCACGCGCCGCGGATCGAGGCGATCAAGATCGACCAGGAGAAGATCGGCGCCGTGATCGGCAAAGGCGGCGAAACGATTCGGGCCCTCTGTGAGGAGTTCGAAGCCGAAATCGACGTCGAGGACGACGGCACGATTCGGATCTATGCGCCGACCGGCAGTCAGGTGGAAGCGGCCGTGGGCCGGATCCGCTCGATGACCAAGGAGGCCGAGATCGGCGATCGCTACGACTCCGCCAAGGTCGTCAAGACGACCACCTTCGGCGCCTTCGTCGAGCTGGTCAAGGGCACCGACGGGCTGCTGCACATCTCGAACGTGAAGCCCGGCGAGCGGGTCGACTCGGTCGAGGACGTGCTCAGCTCCGGCGACGTCATCGACGTCACCGTGGTCGAGGTCGACCGCGAGCGCGGCCGGATCGGACTGCGCCTCTCCGACGACCCGTCGGTGGCCGGCAAATCGCCCGACGAGCTGGCTTCGGTCGGCTCCGGCGACGGTGGCCGTTCGAGCCGCAACGGCGGCGACCGCGGTCGCGAGGGTCGCGGCGGCGGCGGCGGTCGTAGGCGCGAGCGCGAGCGTCGCTAGCAGTGCCTTTGAGCGGGGCGCAGGTCACCCAGCTCGACTCGGGCGTCCGGGTCGTGACCGAGGAGGTTCCCTCGGTCCGGTCCGTGGCGCTCGGGCTCTGGGTGCGGACGGGATCGCGTGACGAGACGCCGGCGCAGGCCGGCGTCTCGCACTTCCTCGAGCATCTGCTCTTCAAGGGCACCGAGCGCTACTCGGCGATCGAGATCTCCGAGCGCTTCGACGGGCTCGGCGCCTCGGTCAACGCGGCGACCGGGAAGGAGACGACCCACCTGCACGCCCGCTTCCTCGACGAGCACACCGAGGAGGTCTTCGACCTGCTCGCCGAGATGCTGCTGGCGCCGACCTATCCGGAAATCGACTCCGAGCGCGAGGTCGTGCTGGAGGAGATCGCGATGTACGAGGACGAGCCGCAGGACCGCGTCCACGACGTACTTGCCGACGCCGTCTTCGGGGAGCACCCGCTGGGCCGCCGCGTCCTGGGCGAGGCCGAGGTGATCGCCTCGATTCCGGTGCCGGACATCCAGGCCTACCACCAGGCCCGTTACACCGGCGCCAACGTTGTCGTCGGCGCGGCCGGGCACCTCGAGCACGAGCGGATCGTGGCGCTGGCGGAACGTCTGGTCTCGCCGCCCGCCGGCGAGGGCAACGGGGCAGGGCGGGGCGCCGTCCCCGACGAGTCGCGGCTGCGCTTCTATCCCAAGGAGACCGAGCAGTACCACATCTGCTTCGGGGCGCCGGGCATCGTTCGCGACGACGAGCGGCGCTTCGCGCTCGCCGTGCTCGACTCGATCTTCGGCGGCTCGACCTCCTCGCGGCTCTTCCGCGAGGTGCGCGAGAAGCGCGGGCTGGCCTACGCGGTCGGCTCCTACAACGAGCAGTACACCGACTCGGGCCTGATCGCCACCTACGTCGGCACCCGCGAGGACAACGTCGAGGAGGCCTGCGCCGTAATTGGCGCCGAGCTGGCACGGCTGCGCTCCGAGCCGGTCTCTGCCGAGGAGCTCGACCGCGCCAAGGAGAACGTCAAGGGCCGCCTCGTGCTCTCGTCGGAGTCGACCGCGGCGCGGATGACGCGGATCTCGCGGGCGACCCTGTTCGGATTGCCGATCGAAAGCCTCGACCAGATGCTGGCGCGGGTGGACGCGATCTCGGTCGACGACCTGACCGAGCTGGCGCAGGAGCTCTACGGCGCCGGCCGGCTCTCGGCCGCCTGCGTCGGCCGCGACGAGCAGTCCTTCCGCAGGGCGCTGGCGCCGGTCAGCGAGGAGCTGGCGGCAGCGTGATCCGGGTTGCGGTCTCCGGCGCCGCCGGGAAAATGGGGCAGGCGGTCTGCGAGGCGGTCGAGGGGGCCGAGGACGTCGAGCTGGCGGCGCAGGCCGACCCGGCTCTGGGCGTCGAGCTGCGCGACGTGCTCGGCGACGCCGACGTCGTCGTCGACTTCACCACGCCCGACACGGCGCTCGGCAACGTCGAAGCCTGTCTGGGCGCCGGCGTCCACGCGGTCGTCGGCACCACCGGCTTCGACCTCGACGCCGCCAGGAGCGCCGCCGAATCGTCCGGCGCCAACTGCTTCGTCGCGCCCAACTTCGCGATCGGCGCAGTGCTCTTGATGCAGGCGGCGCAGTTGGCCGCCCAGCACATGCCGGAGTGCGAGATCGTCGAGCTCCACCACGACCGCAAGCTCGACGCGCCCTCCGGCACGGCGAAGCGGACCGCCGAGCTGATCGCGACGGCTGGCGGCAACGTCCACGAGCCGATCCACTCGGTGCGTCTGCCGGGCCTCGTCGCCCACCAGGAAGTGATCTTCGGCGGCGAGGGGCAGACGCTGTCGCTGCGCCACGACTCAATCGATCGCCGTTCGTTCATGCCGGGTGTTTTGCTCGCCGTCCGCAAGGTCTCCGACCTGCCCGACCGCTTCACGGTCGGCCTCGAGAAGCTCCTGTAGAGAAGCTGGATACCCTGCCGCCGATGCACGCGATTCGAGGAGTGATCACCGCGATGGCGACGCCGTTCGGCGAGGACGGCTCGGTCGACGAGGCGGCTGCGCGCCGGCTTGCCCGCCACCTGGTCGAGAACGGCTCGCACGGGGTGGTCGTCGCCGGCACGACCGGCGAGTGCCCGACGCTGACCGACGAGGAGCAGATCTCGCTGCTCCGCGCCGTGGTCGAGGAGATCGGCGGCGAGGCGACCATCGTCTGCGGCACCGGCACCAACGACACGCGGCACTCGCGCGAGCT
Organism: Solirubrobacterales bacterium; assembly: GCA_036399875.1. Taxonomy (GTDB): domain Bacteria; phylum Actinomycetota; class Thermoleophilia; order Solirubrobacterales; family 70-9; genus VRUE01. The sequence continues at coordinate 1,629 of DASWMG010000126.1, read as the reverse complement.
GACCAAGGCGGCCGCTGACGCCGGCGCCGAAGCGTCGCTGGTCGTCGCCCCCTACTACAACAAGCCCAACCCGGCCGGCCTGCGCGCCCACTTCGAGGCGGTCGCCGAAGCGGCGCCAGAGCTGCCGATGATCGTCTACAACATCCCGGCGCGGGTCGTGATCAACATGGAGCCAGCCTTCCTCAGCGAGCTCTCGTCGATTAACAACGTGGTTGCGGTCAAGCAGGCGAACAACGAGCAGATGGAGCCGATCGAGGGCCTGACCGTACTCGCCGGCAACGACGACATATTCCTGCGCACGCTGGAGATCGGGGGCGGGGGAGGGATCCTCGTCGCCTCGCACCTGGCCGGTCCGCGGATGCGCGAGATGTGGGACGCGGCGCAGGGCGGCGACCTCGAGCGGGCGGGCGAGATCGACGCCGGCCTGCGGCCTTTCTACGAGGGGCTCGCGGTGACGACCAACCCGATCCCGATCAAGGCGGCGCTGGCGATGCGCGACCTGATCCCGTCCGACCGGTTGCGACTGCCCCTCGTGCCCGCCGATCGTGAGCAGCGCGAGGCGATCGAACGCGGTCTAGAGAGCGCCGGGCTCTAGATGAGCAGGAGCCCCTTCGTGGAACCCCACGCGCACGCCTGCCGGCGGCGGACCCGGCGCGGGCCTTTGTCCTCGGGCTTGCCTTTGGCACCACCAAAGGCTGCGCCCTGCGTCCTCGGCCCGCTTGGTCCGGCGCTCGGCAGCCGTACACGCGGGGTCCACGAATGAGCTCAACGCTGCGAGTGCTGCCCCTTGGCGGGTTGGGGGAGATCGGCAAGAACATGACGGTGATCGAGTATCGCGGCCGGATCGTCGTCGTCGACACCGGCCTGATGTTCCCGACCGCCGAGATGCTCGGCATCGACCTAGTCCTTCCGGACTTCTCCTACCTGCGCGATCGCGCCGAGGATATCGAGGCGATCGTCCTCACCCACGGGCACGAGGACCACGTCGGGGCGCTGCCCTACGTACTGCGCGAGATCGGCATGCCGCCGGTCATCTACGGCGGGATGCTGACGGTCGGGATGGTGCGCTCCAAGCTCGACGAGCACAAGCTCAAGGAGGCGCCGCTGAAAGAGCTGCCGGCGGGGGAGAAGGTGCAGGCGGGGCCGTTCGAGCTGGAGCTAGTCCACCTCTCGCACTCGATCCCCGACATGCGGGGGGTCATCGTCGGCACCGAGCTGGGCAAGGTGCTGATGACCGGCGACTACAAGTTCGACCAGACCCCCGTCGACGGCCGGCCCGCCGACGTGGCGCGGCTAGCCGAGCTGGGCCGCGAAGGGCTGCTGCTGCTCTGCGGCGACTCGACCAACGCCGACCGGCCCGGAGTCGCGCCGTCGGAGTCGAGCGTCGGGCCGGCGCTGCTCGACACCTTCTCGGGCTGCAAGGGGCGGGTCATCGTCACCTCGTTCGCGTCCAACATCCACCGCGTCCAGCAGGTGATCGACGCCGCCGCGGAGGCCGGGCGCAAGGTGGTGCTCGTCGGCCGCTCGATGCGCAAGAACGTCAACATCGGACGCTCGCTCGGGCACATCACCGCGCCCGAGGGGATCCTGGTGCAGCCGCGCGAGATCGACCAGTTCCCCGACGAGAAG
>DASWMG010000125.1:0-9999 GCA_036399875.1 Solirubrobacterales bacterium | reverse complement strand
CCGGGGACGGGGTATCGGAGGTCGGATTCCAGGTGAAGCTCCCGAACTCGGACCTTTTTCAGACCGTGCCCGCTGAATGCGTCATCGACGGCGCGGGCAAACAGGTGACTTGGCCGCTTCCGGCAAAGAGCAATCCTGGTCAAAGCGAACCCGTCTTCCTCAACGTACGTGACTGCCCGTTGTTCTCTGCCGCGGGCTATCCGGAAGTGGACATCCAGTTTCGTGCCGTTTTCGACGGCGGACCCATCGCAACCGGAGTCAGTCAAGCCGCGTCGACCGAGTTCGTGCGCCTGCGTAACGCCGGACAGGTATCTACGAATGCCACCGAATCCATTGGCCCGGCATCCGTCGACCTAGTCACGGGGGCCTTCACCGTCAAGCGCACCGATGTCTCGATCCCGATTCCGGGGACGGATGTGGCGCTCGAATTTTCCCGAGCTTATGATTCGTCGGGATTCCGCGGGGACCCGAGCTATACGACCGTATTGGGAGGCTGGTGGCAGCCGTCCACTCCGGTTGAAGCGGAATACCCGGGCGAAGCATGGACGCGATTGGAAGAGCGGATGATTCCGAAAATCCCAGCCCTCGTCGAAAGAGAATGCTGGGATGAAGAAGGAGAAACGGTCTCTTGCGGTGCGGCCTGTCCACCGGAATCCTGCGATGAATGGGTCGCAGAAGAGGAACAGCCCGAACAACGCTGGATCGAGCTCTACAGCAACGATGGCGGAATCCTGCCGTTTGAGATCGTCGGCTCCGATTTTGTGGCGCCCGAAGGCGCTAAACACCTTAGTCTCATCCATCCCGACGCAGACAGCTACATTCTGTCCGATTCAAACGGAACGACGACTGCCTTTTTCCGAAATTCGTCGAACAACGCGACGGACTTCGTGCCAAAGACCGTCACCTTCCAGGCGACGCCGAAAGCAGTCGAGTTGGTTTATAAACCGACCCAGGGGGGGCTGATCCTTGACAAGATGATTTCCCCCGATCCTCCGGGCATTGAATGCACCGATCCCACTTCGATTGAAAGGGCGGGTTGCCGCACGCTTGTGTTCGAATACCAGCCCGCCGGCTCCAGTTACCTGCCTTGGCAAGTCCACCTCGCGTCGATTCGGTACTACAACGCAACTGGAGTGACGAGCACGTCGCAGGTCGTAGCTAAATACGGTTACTCCCAGCAAGACACTTTCCGAACGTTGTCGGAGGTGTGGGACCCGAGGATTTCACCTGAACTCAAAGAGAAATACACCTACGTGCTCGGAGCTTGGCTGAAAACTCTGACCCCTCCAGGAGAGAAACGTTGGGAATTCAATTACTCTTCCAAGCAGGGATACAAGAAACTCAGGAGCGTCAGTCGGGCTAGTCTTCTAACGGACGCTCCCACCGCAACCACGACGATTGTCTACGACGTTCCCATCATCGGTGTCGGGGCTCCCTATGAGATGAGTCCCTCCGCGGTAGCCAAGTGGGGGCAGAGCGACTTCCCGGTCGATGCTACCGCGGTCTTTCCACCCACCCATGTCCCCGACGTGGAGAGCTTCCGGCACCGCGGAATGTTCGGAACGTTCGGATCGGGCAATGGCCAGCTCAACGCTCCCCGTGGTGCCGCCGTGGACGCCGCAGGCAATATCTGGGTAGCGGATACCGGCAACAACCGCATTCAGAAGTTCAACCCGAAAGGCGAATTCCTCTTCAAGTTCGGGACGCTGGGCTCGGCGGCAGGCCAGCTCAAAGGCCCCAAGGGCATCGCGTTCGATCCGTCGGGCAACATCCTGGTCGTCGACAGCGGAAACAACCGGATCCAGAAGTTCAGCCCGCAGGGGGCCTACATTTCGCAGTTCGGCTCGCTTGGCTCCGAAAACGGAAAATTCAATAATCCGACTGCGATCGCGATCACCTCCGGTGGGGTTTGGGTCACCGACACGGGCAATAATCGGGTCCAGAGGTTCAACATAGGCGGTACCTACGAAACGGCATATACCACCTTGAAAGAACCGACCGGAATTGCCGCCCGAGGCTTCACCGTGCTCGTGGCCGACACCGGTAACAGCCGGATCGTCCAGCTTGAACCGACGACCCCTCCGGGCCTCGCGCGTCAGTTTGGAACCTTCGGCTCGGGCGATGGGCAGATGAACCGCCCAGAAGGCGTCGGCTCGGATGGCGAAGGCCACTACTGGGTGTCCGACAGTGGTAACGATCGATTCCAAAAATTCACCACGACGGGTGAATTCCTCGAAACTTTCGGTTCGCCGGGAACCGGTCCAGGGCAACTCTCGAATCCAACTGGTTTGGCGGCCGTAGATGGTCTTGGCGACCTCTGGGTCACCGACACCGAAAACAATCGGATGCAGCTCTGGAGTTCTAACGCTCCACCGCTCAGCGACTATTCGCAGGCCATGGTTCACTACATGGATCCCGACGGCCATGAGGTGAACACGGCGTCTCCCCCACCCCCCGGGGTTGAAGGAGACGTTATTTCGACCGCTGAAACGGACGCGCGAGGCAACGTGGTTCGCATGCTCACTCCGCGCGCTCGCCTGGAAGCCCTGGCCTCCGGACAGCCACTCGCGCGAGCTAGGGATCTCGATTCGCATTCTGTCTACAGCGGTGACGGCACGCGACTGATCGAGTCCTTCGGTCCCTTGCACGAGGTCCGACTGGAGTCCGGGGAAGTGGTAGAAGCCCGCGCTCATACGGTGCGCGAGTACGACGATGGCTATATACCTACAGCCGAGGAAATCAGATTTAAATCGCCGCGCCCCAACCTGCCGACCAGGGAAAGCACCGGTGCGTCGATACCGGGTTCGGCGGCGGACGATGATATCCGCGTAAGTGAAACGAAATACGACTGGAGTTTGCGTCTGCCGACGGAGACGATCATCGACCCAACGGGGCTTAACTTGCGTGCCAAAACCGTGTATAACGCCAACGGTCAAGTTGCCGAGGAACGGCAACCGTCGAATGAAGGTGGCGGGACCGCGGGCACCACGACTACCGTCTATTACACCTCTGCCGCCCAGGTCGAACCGTATGCGTCCTGCGGCAACAACGCGCCTTATGCAGGGCTCCCGTGTGTGGTGAAGCCGGCGGCAGCGCCAGCCCCTGTGGAAGGTAATCCGCCAACTCCCTGGATATGGTACGAGAGCTACTCTAACCTCGGTAACCCGAAAACCATCAGGGAAAAGACGAATGGCGTTCTGAAGCGCACCACGACCATCGAATATGACTCGGCCGGGCGGGCCCTTGAAACCAAAGTTGTCGGCGTCGCTGGCGAAGGAGCGCCCTTGCCGGCAATCAAAGCCACCTACAAACCGGCTACGGGTGCACCCGAAAAAGAATCGTTCGTCTGCGAAGTCGAAAGCTGCAGCAGCTTCGACGGGCAGCAGTTGACCACCACATACGACGAGCTTGGTCGTATAAGCAAGTACGAAGATGCGGACGGCAATGTGTCTGAAATCACTTATGACCTAATGGGGCGGCCCGCCACCGTGAAAGACGGCAAGGCAACCCGGACGCCTACCTACGATGCAGGCACGGGTCTGGTGACGAAAGTCGTCGACTCGGCTGTCGGCACTTTCGTTGCGCCGACCTATAATGCCGACGGACAGCTAGTCGAGCAGATCTTGCCTAACGGTCTCGCCCAGCACATCACCTACGACACCACGGGTACCCCAACGGGCCTGAATTACGAAAAGATTTTCAACTGCTCCAGTAATTGCACCTGGCTTGAGTTCGATCGTCAGGAGTCAATCGGCGGCCAAGTGTTGAAGGAGACCGGCACTCTGGCGACTAAGGAATACGTCTACGACAACGTCGGTCGGCTCACCTTGGCCAAGGAAACGCCCGCGGGACAGGGCTGCACCACCCGCGCCTACGCCTTCGAAGGCACCGCAGGAAAAAACTCGAATCGAACCTCACGAATCACTCGCGGGCCCAAAGAAGGTGGGGCGTGCGACACCACCTCGCCGGGTACGCAAACCACTTATAGCTACGACTCAGCGGATCGTCTGATCGGCTCTGGCATTACATATGACAACCTCGGCCGCATCACGAGCCTGCCGAGCGTATATTCGGGCGGCGGGGTCCTCACCACGAGCTACTACGTCAACGACCTGACCCGGAGTCAGACCCAAGACGGTCTGACGAATACTTACTTCCTCGATGCCGCATTGCGCCAGCGTGAACGCGTGCAGAGCGGCACAAAATCTGGTACCGAGGTGTATCACTACGCCGCTGGGTCAGACGCGCCTGCCTGGATTCAGGAGGGCACGGCCTGGAGCCGGAGCGTTCCCGCTATCGGAGGCGCCCTCGGGGCGCTGCAGAAAAGCAATGGTGAAATAACCTTTCAGATCGCAGATATGCACGGCGATGTGGTGGCCACGGCGGACGACGATCCATCGGCGACCAAATTGCTGTCCACTCAACGGTTTGACGAGTTTGGCAACCCCAAACAGGCTAATACTCCAAAGTTTGGATGGTTGGGCAGCAAGTCACGCAGGACTGAGTTGCCCTCGGGCGTGATCCAGATGGGCTTGCGAAGCTACGTACCCGCCCTCGGCCGGTTCCTTACCCCCGACCCGATTCGTGGCGGCTCGGCCAACGCATACGATTATGCGAACCAAGATCCGATCAACAACTTCGATTTGACGGGTGAAGCCTGCGAGTCGCCAAACAGTGAGTGGAAGAAAAAATGCAAGAAGATAAACAAGAAGCTTAAGAGAAAAGAAAAGCGAGTTGCGGACAAACTCTCCAGGAAGACGCCTAACCGAGCATCGATCGTGATTGCATGCAGGTGTGGTGGTGCCTCCGGTTCGAGCATAGGCTCGGCCTTTGATGACTTCGTGGACAAGGTGGCCAGCGCGGCGGACGGCGCAAAGACGAGTTTCTATACGGTGGGAGACATTGTCTACGCGAAGGTCACGGCGTCACCAAGCGCATGGAAGAAGGCGTATCAGAACTTCAAAGTCGTTGGCGCTTGGAACCCGGAACGTCTGTGGCAGGTTTGGGAGTGTGGCTGGGACCTGGGGGGTGGGGCTGGCCTGACGGGCAACTGCGATCCGGTCGAGATGTTTCTAACGGGTCCGCCCGATTCGGCCCGGTAAAAGGCTGAAGAAAATTGGGCTCCTGCTGGGCACTGGTCCAAGAGAGGGCGGGTTGGTGGTTCTTGGTTGACGCAGGGCCCGTGGTGACCGACACCGTTATGTTCGTGGAGTTCCAAAAGGAGACTGAAGGCACCGGATGGCGACCAGCTTCACGATCAAGCATCGCGACGAGTTCGAGGCGATGGAGGGCTCGGGCGACGCGACCTGGCGGCTGGCGCGTAAAACCCTCGAAGAGTCTGCCTTCGGCTTCAACCTGGTCGAGATCGCGCCCGGCGGGCAGATCCCCGAGCACGATGAGGCGGGGAGTGGGCATCACGAGCTCTACGTCGTCCCTCGAGGGGGAGGCGACGCTTCTGCGTCGGCGGCGAGGACCATCCCGCGCCCGCTGGCACCTTCGCCTCCTTCGAACCGCAGGTCAGCCGCACGATCCTCAACCGCTCCGAGGCGCCCGTCACGGCGCTCCTGATCGGCGTCGATCCCGAAGGCAGATACGCCCCTCCCGACTGACCTTGACCGGGCCGTATAATCCGGCAACTTGTCAACCCGTCGCGCGCCCGCTCGGAGAAGGCGCGGAACCCGGGAGGAACAGATGTCCGATACCCAGTCCCGTGAGCTTCACGGCGAGGGCGCGCCCGTCCGCTACTCGCCCGAGCGCGCCTACCGGCCGCTCATCTCGCCGCCTAGCGTCGAGGACAAGGACGCCTGCGCCATCTACGCGTCCGTGCGCAAGGACGCGACGCCCAGCCACGAACCGATCGCACTCGCGATCCCAGCGCTGCAGAAGATGCTCCACCGCGCCGGCAACGTCGACGGCGAGGGCGACGGCTGCGGACTGCTGGTCGACATCCCGCGCAAGATTTGGGCCGAGGACGTTCGGGCGGGGGGACACGACCCGTCGCTGACCCTCGACGACGCCTTTGCCGTCGCCCACGTCTTCATCGAGCGCTCCCAGGACCGCGAGAAGGTCCGCCACGACACCCGCGAGCTGCTCGGCCAGGGGGGCTTCCGTGTTCTCGCCGAGCGGATCGGCGTCGTCGACTCGCCGGCGCTCGGCCCGACGGCGCGCGAGGAGGAGCCGCACTTCTGGCAGATCGCCGGTCTCGTCGCCGACCCCGCTAACCGCGACCGCGTCCTCTTCGACCTCCTGATCGAACTGGAGAGCCGCCTCGGCGTCCACATCCCGTCGTTCTCGGCGACCACCTGCGTCTACAAGGTGATGGGCGCCCCCAAGGTGCTCGGCGAGTACTACCCCGACCTGCGTGACGAGCGCTTCGAGACGATCGGCTGCTTCGGCCACAACCGCTACTCGACCAACACCTGGCCGTCCTTCAAACGGGTCCAGCCCTTCTCGGTGCTCGGCCACAACGGCGAGATCAACACGATCGAACAGCTGCGCCAGGAGGCGAAGATGCTCGGGGTGCCGATCCAGGCCGGCTCCTCGGACTCCCAGGACCTCAACCGCACGATCGAGACCCTGGTCGCCCGCGACGGGCTCAGCCTCGCCGAGGCGATGGAGATGGTGGTGCCGCCGATCGTCCCCGAGGTCCGCTTGTTGCCCGAGGACCTGCACCCCTTCTACATGTACCTGCGCCAGGCGATGGGCCCGTTCGCGCAGGGCCCCGTGGCGCTGATCGCCCGCCACGCCGACGAGTGCGTCTTCTCGGCCGACGCGATGGGCCTGCGGCCGCTCTGGCAGGTCGAGAGCACCGACGACTACGTGTTCAGCTCCGAGCCGGGCGTCGTCCCCGTCTCCAAGATGGTCTCCGAGCCGAAGCCGCTTGCCCCGGGCGAGAAGGCGCTGGTCGAGATCGACCGCGCCGCCAAGCGCTCGACCCTGCGCCCGCATGACGCGATGCTGCGGGTCGTCCGCGACCGCTGGCTGCGCCGCAACGGCGCCGAGGAGTCCGCCGCCTACGACCGCGCCCTCGACAGCGGCGGCCCGCTCGACGGCGGCGAGGTGCCGGGCTACTCCGACGCCGGCCCCGAGGAGCCGGTCAAGGTCAGCGACCGCGTCCTCGCCGGCTTCGGCTGGCAGCGCGACGACGTCAAACTCGTCCAGCAGATGGCCTCCAACGGCTCCGAGCCGGTCGGCTCCCTGGGCTACGACGGGCCGCTGGCGGCGCTCTCGCCAGAGCGCCAGAACCTGGCCGACTACTTCAAGGAGACGGTCGCCGTCGTCACCAACCCGGCGCTCGACCGCGAACGGGAGATGGAGCACTTCTCGACCCGGACCGTGTTCGGCCGGCGGCCGGCGATCGACGCCGCCGACCGCGACACCCGCACGGTCGAGACCTCGTTCCCCGTCATCCTCGGCGGCCACCACGACCTGGCGCCGCTCTCCGACGAGAACTACCGCCGCATCGCCCGCGAGCACGGCACCTACCTCCTCGAGGACCTCTGGGAGGAGTTCCGCGACGACGACCGCGCCGCAGCCCTCGATATCTCGCTGCTGGAGTCGGAGACGACGCGGGGCGCGGTCGAGCGGATCAAGCAGGAAGCGGTCAAGAAGGTGCGCGACGGCGCCGAGCTGCTCGTCCTAACCGACCGCACCGTCTACGAGGCCAACCGCCGCTACCTCGACCCGCACCTGGCGACCTCGGCGGTCGACCAGGCGCTGAAGCTCTTCAAGGTCGATCCCGGCGAGGAGAACCTGCGCCGCCGCTGCGGCGTCGTGCTGCGCTCGGCGGCGCTGCGCAACGTCCACGACGTGATGCTGGCGCTCGGCCTCGGCGCCAACGGCGTCTGCCCCTACACGATGGTCGAGGTGATCTGCGTCGAGGACTACGAGACCGACATCTCGAACCTCTGCGCGGCGCTCAAAAAGGGGATCGAGAAAGTGATCTCGACGATCGGGATCCACGAGGTGCGCGGCTACGCGCGCCAGTTCTCCTCGATCGGGATCAAGCCGGAGTTGGCCGAGATCTTCCAGACCGAGGCCTTCGCCGCCTCCGGTAAGGGCGGCGTCGGCTTCACCGACCTCGACGAGGACACCAACGAGCGCGCCCACGACCTCGCCGCCGAGGACGGCGCCAAACCGGCGAAGACGTTCCGCTTCTACCCCAAGGTCTACAAGGCCGCGATCGCGACCGCCAACGGCACCGGCAGCTACGAGGAGTACTCCGAGAAAGTGCGCGACCTCGAGGCGGCGAACCCGATCTCGATGCGCCACATCATGGGCCTCAAGGGCGACCGGGAGCCGCTCGCCGACCACTCGGGGGTCGATGCCGGCGTCGGTCACCACGACTACCCGGTCGTGATCTCCTCGATGAGCTTCGGCTCGCAGTCCGAGCCGGCCTTCCGCGCCTACGCGGAGGCGGCGAAGGCGATCAACATCCTCTGCGTCAACGGCGAGGGTGGCGAGATCCGCGACATGTACGGGCAGTACCGCAAGTGGCGCGGGCAGCAGGTCGCCTCGGGCCGCTTCGGCGTCTCGGCGGAGATGCTCAACTCCTCGTACCTGGCCGAGATCAAGATCGGCCAAGGTGCCAAGCCCGGGGAGGGCGGCCACCTGCCCGGCAAGAAGGTCTCCGAGAAGGTCGCCGCTGCCCGTAACGCGGCGCCCGGCACCGACCTGATCTCGCCCTCCAACAACCACGACCTCTACTCGATCGAGGACCTGGCCGAGCTGATCGACGAGCTGAAGACGGTCAATCCCGATGTGCGGGTCTCGGTCAAGGTCCCGGTCGTCCCCAACATCGGCACGATCGGGCTCGGGATCGCCAAGGCGGGCGCCGACATCATCACCCTCTCGGGCTTCGAGGGCGGCACCGGCGCCGCGCGCCAGCACGCGCTGCGCCACGTCGGCCTGCCGTCCGACATCGGCACCCGCGCCGTGCACCGGGCGCTGATGGAGGCCGGCCTGCGCAACCGGGTCGAGATCTGGGCCGACGGCGGCTACCGGACGGGCCACGACGTCGTCAAGCTGCACTGCCTCGGGGCCAACCGGGTCGGCTTCGGCACCCTCGCGATGGTCTCGCTCGGCTGCACGATCTGCCGCGGCTGCCAGCTCGACACCTGCCACGTCGGCATCGCGACCCAGATCGAGACCGTCGAGCAGGCCCAGCAGCACGGTCTCAAGAAGTTCACGCCGCAGGAGATCGACCGCGCCGCCGAGAGCTGCGCCCGCTTCTTCCAGTCGATGGGCGAGGAGGTCAAGCAGGTCGTCGCCTCGCTCGGCTACGAGCGCGCCCAGGACCTGGTCGGCCGCTACGACCTGCTCGAGCAGGTCTCCCACCACGAGCAGATCGATCTGGCGCCGCTGATCGAGCCGCTGGAGGAGTACCTCGACCTCGAGCCGATCGACCTGCCGGTCGCCGCAGAGGCGGAGGACCGCGCCGAGGCCGGGCTGGTCGCGGCGCGGCCGATCCGGATGGAGGCCAAGGAGGCGTCGACGCAGATCGCGGCTCTGGCTGGCGACATCTGCTCGGGCCGCACGATCCGCAACCAGTTCCCGCGCGCCACCGACGCCAACGACCGCGTGCTCGGAACCGAGCTGGCCGGGGCGATCGCCCGTTCGCGCATCTTCGAGGACGGGCCGGAGTCGGGCGAGGACGTCCTCGCCAGCCTCGAGTTCAACGGCGGCTCGGTCGCCGGACAGGGCCTCGGCGCCTTCAACGCCTACGGCGTCTCGATCCGCGTCGAGGGCGGCGCCCAGGACGGCGTCGGCAAGACGATGCTCGGCGGGACCGTCGCCGTGCTGAAGGGCAAGGGGGCCAAGGGCAAGCGCCTCAACGGCTCGGTTGGCAAGTCCTTCGCCTACGGCGCCCAGCGCGGCCGCCTCTTCGTGCAGGGCTCAGCCGACTCGCGCTTCTGCATCCGCCTCTCCGGCGCCGACGTGGTGCTGGGCGGCGAGCCCGAGGAGCCGATCGACGACAGCCGCGGCTGCATCGTCGATCGC
>DASWMG010000124.1:0-13676 GCA_036399875.1 Solirubrobacterales bacterium | reverse complement strand
CCCGGCGGGTCTCGCTAGACTCGCTGCGCCCCTGGGGGAGTGCCCGAGTGGTTAAAGGGGACTGGCTGTAAACCAGTTGGCTCTGCCTACACAGGTTCGAATCCTGTCTCCCCCATATGAGCGCCGAGCGGAGGAGGCCTCGTGCCTGACCTGAGCGGACGCACCGTCGCCATCGCTGGGATCGGAGGCGGCCTCGGCCCGGTCGTCGCCGCCCGCTTCGCCGCCGCCGGCGCGACGGTCTGCGGTTGCGACCGCGATCAGGCGGCAGCCGAGGAGGCGCTCGCCCCGCTCGAATTGCCCGAGGAGCGACGCGACGCGCGCGCCGTTGACCTGCTCGACGAGGAGGCGACCCGCGCCTGGTGCGCGGCGGTGGTCGAGCGCTTCGGCGGCGTCGACTGCCTGCTGCACCTGGTCGGCGGCTGGCGCGGCGGGCAGCCGCTGCACGAGGCGCCGCTGGCCGACTGGGAACTGCTCGAGAAGCTGCTGATCCGCACCGTCCAGCACACCGGCCGCGCCTTCCACGACGCCCTGGTGGCCAGCGAGCGCGGCCGCTTCGTGCTCGTCTCCGCCAAGCAGGCACAGGCGCCGACCAACACCAGCGCCTCCTACGCCGCCGCCAAGGCCGCCGCCGAGACCTGGACGCTGGCCCTTGCCGCCGGCTTCGAAGGGACCAGCGCGACGGCCAACATCGTCGTCGTGGAGGCGATCCTCACCGAGGCGATGCGGGAGCGGGCGCCGGATGCCGACTACTCGTCCTTCACCCCGGCCGAGCACCTCGCCGACGCGATCGCCTTCTGCTGCTCGGATTCCGCCGAGAAGATGAACGGGCAGCGCCTGCGCCTTACCATGGGTTAGGCATGGCTGCCAAGCCCGCCGAGGGCGAGATGACGATCCGCGAGCTGGCCGAGCGGACCGGGATGACGGTGCGCAACATCCGCGCCCACCAGACGCGCGGCCTGCTGCCGCCACCTGTCGTCCGGGGTCGCACCGGCTACTACAACGAGGAGCACGTGGCCCGCATCGAGCTGACCAAGGAGATGCAGGCCGACGGCCTCAACCTCGAGGCGATTCGCCGCGTGCTCGACAGCGGCGACGGCTCCGCGTCGGCGATCTTCGATTTCACCCGCGCGCTGCGAGCGCCGTTCGAAGACGAGGCGCCGGAGATCTTCGAGGTGGGGGAGTTGGCGGCGATCTGGGGGCGCGACGAAGTCGATGCCGCTCTAATCCGCCGCGCCGAAGAGTTCGGCGTCTTCCGCTCGCTGCCAGACGGTCGCGTTGAGGTGATCAGCCCCAGCCTGCTGCGGGCCGCCGCCGAGCTGGCCAAACTGGGGATCGGGCCCGAGGGGACGATCGCCACCGCCGAGAAACTGCGCAAGCATGCCGACGGCGCGGCTCGCGCCTTCGTCGAGCTGTTCGTGCGCGAGGTGTGGGAGCCATTCGACGAGGCGGGCCGGCCCGAGCGCGATTGGCCGCGGATGAGCGAGGCGCTGGAAAGAATGCGGCCGCTCGCGGCGGGAGCCCTGCTGGCGACCTTCCAGATTGCGATGGGCGAGGCGATCGAGAAGCAGAGCGAGCGGACCCTGCGGCTTGCCGCCGGCGACGACTCAGGCTAGGGCGGCGCCGCCGAGCTCCTCTGCGGCCGCCTCTCGGCCTTCGTACGGCAGCACCGCGAAGTACATCAGCGAGGGCAGCAGCGACTCGAGGTCGGCGGTCTCGCCCTTCTGGAGGCGCGCGTAGAGGACCGATTCGATCCCGCCGACGACGCCGGCGGCGGCGATCGCCGAGGGCGACTCGTCGAGGCTCTTGCGCGCCTCGGCCTCGATGCAGGAGGCGAAGCCGTCGAGCAACTCGTCCCGCCGTCGCAGCCCGGCCGGGCTCGAGGCGCGGGCCTCGACGATCAGAGTGCGAGCGGCGTCCGGATCCTCGGCGACGAAGCGCAGCAGCTCCCGCAGTCCCGCCCGGAAGCGATCCCGCCACGCCCCCTCGACCTCGTCGAGAGTTGCGTCCAGTCGCTTGCGCATTCGACCCGCCGCGGCGTCGAAAGCGGCCAGGAAGCAGTCTTCCTTGTCGTCGAACTGTTCGTAAAAGGTGGGCCGGGAGACACCGGCCCGGCTCAGCACGTCCTGGACGGTGAGGGTGCGATAGCCGAGCTCGTTGACCGTGACGAGCATCGCGGCGAGCATCCGCTCCCGCTGAATTGCGCGCACCAGGTCGGGTGGGAGGGTTCTCACGCCTGCGGGAAAGCGGCCATCCGCTTTGCTCAGCAGATCGATCGCCTGGCGCAGTTCCGCGTCGCTCCACCGGTCTCCCACCGCGCCGGCCAGCATTTCGTGGGTGAGGGCGATCCGCTTCGCAGCCATAGAAACCTAGACGTTTCTACCGAAAATGGAACAGCTCTCGTACGGTACCAAAGGGGTCTCCGGCGTGCTGGGCGACTTCGCGGAGCGCGGCTATTCTTTCCCGCCATGCGCCCGACCCTGCCGCGGGAGTTCATCGCTCTCCACAAGCGCAACCGAATCATGGGGGCGCTCGCCGAGCTGACAGCGGAGAAAGGCTACGAGGCGACGAAGATCTCCGACGTCGTCAAGCGGGCCGCGGTGGCGCGGAAAACGCTCTACGACAACTTCTCCGGCAAGGAGGACGTCTTCCTGGCCGCCTTCGACGGGACGGTCGAGGAGGTGACGAGGCGGATCGAGGAGAGCTGCGCCACCGCTGGGGACGACTGGGAAGCCGCAACGGAGGCAGGTCTGGAAGCGCTCCTCACTTACGTCGCCGAGGAACCGACGATGGCCAGGCTATGCCTCATCGAGGCGCAGTCCGCGACACCGGCGGCAACCGAGCGTTACGAGCAGGCGGTGAAGAGATTCGTCGAGATGACGCGGCAGCGCCTGCCGCACGAGGGACCGCTGCCGAAGACGCTGGACGAGACCGTCGTCGGCGGGGTTGCCTGGATTCTCAGCCAGCAGCTGCGGAGGGGCGAGGCAGAGAAGGCACCCGACCTGCTGGGTGAGCTGCGCGAGTTCGTTGTAGAGCAATACCGCGCGCCGGCAAAGGAGGGGGCGGGCAAGCGTCGCTGAGCGCTGGCAGACTCTTGTCCGAGATGAAATCGTTACCCCGCGGTCGCCACGGGCTCTCCCGGGAGTTCGTGGCCCAGAACCAGCTCGACCGCCTCCTCGACTCGATCGCGGAGTCGTTGCACGAGCACGGTTACGACAAGACGACCGTCTCGGTCATCACCGCGCACGCTCGGGTCTCGAAGAGCGATTTCTACCGTCATTTCCACAACAAGGACGAGTGCTTCGTAGCCGCCTACGACGACGCGGCGGAGCGGTTGCGCAAGGAGATGCTCGACGCCTGCGCCGGTGTGGCGGCGTGGACGGACCGGGTCACCGCGGCCCTCGAGGCCATGCTCGCGTTCCTTGCTCGCGAG
Source organism: Solirubrobacterales bacterium (assembly GCA_036399875.1). Lineage (GTDB taxonomy): Bacteria > Actinomycetota > Thermoleophilia > Solirubrobacterales > 70-9 > VRUE01. The sequence goes on along the minus strand of DASWMG010000124.1, from coordinate 10,246 downwards.
CCGGCCCGCGCCGATCTCCTCTTCGTCGAGGGGCTGCGCGCGGGGCCGGACGTCTACGCGCGGTTCCAGAAGGCGGTCCAGGGTTTCGTCCCCCTCCTGAGCGAGGGCGCCCCTGTGCCGGAGCGAGGGAGCATGCCGGGCGACGGGGTCGCCGAGGCCGTCGTCGGCGGCATCGCGTCGCTGCTCAGCCGCTGGGTCCTGGCGGGCGAGTCGCAGGAGCTGGAGGCGAGGTTCCCCGAAATCGCGGAGTTTGCGCTGACGCCCTTCCTTGGCAGCAAAGAGGCGCGGCGAATCGCGTCGCGCGGCGCGTAGTGTCCCGACGGTGAGCGAGGTGGCGACCGCGATGAGGAGGGGCGTGCTTCCCTCGCAGGCCCTCAGCGAGGCGATCGAGGCGGAGTGGATCAGCTCCGGCGATTACCGGATCCGGCCCGAGGCCGTGCAGCCGGCCAGCGTCGATCTGCGGCTCGGCGACCATGCCTGGGCGCTGCGCTGCAGCTTCCTTCCCGACGTCGACTCGACGGTCGAGGAGAAGATCGAGGGACTTGCCTTTCAGAAGATCGACCTGCGCGACGGCGCCGTCCTCGAGCGCGACCGCCCCTACCTGGTGCCGCTGCTGGAGGAGTTGGCGCTGCCGGAGGACGTCCGTGCCAAGGCGAACCCGAAGAGCTCGACCGGCCGACTCGACGTCTTCACTCGGGTCCTCACCGACCGCCATCACCGCTTCGACGAGATCCGGGCCGGTTATCGCGGCCAGCTCTATCTCGAGGTCGTGCCGCGCTCCTTCGCGATTCAGGTGAAGACGGGCCTCTCGCTCAACCAGTTGCGCCTGGCACGCGGCGACGTGCGCCTCGCCGACGACGAGATCCGCGAGTTGCAGGCCGAGTTCCCGCTCCTCTACCTCGACTCGCACGCGCTGCGCGAGTCCGAGCTGGCGCTCGCCGAGGGTCTCTTCCTCAGCGTCGACCTGTCCGGGCCGAGCGACCGCATCGTCGGCTACCGGGCGAAGAAGAACAGCCTCCCCGTCGACCTCTCCAAGATCCGCGCCTACCGCTGGACCGACTACTGGGACCCGGTCTTCCCAGAGGCCGGCGGACGGATCGTGCTCGAGCCGGAGATCTTCTATCTGCTGCTCTCGGCCGAGGGGGTGTGCATCCCGCCCCAGGTGGCGGCCGAGATGATGGCCTACGACCCGACCGCCGGCGAGCTCCGCACCCACTACGCGGGCTTCTTCGATCCGGGCTTCGGCTACGACCCGGCCGGCGGTCGCCACGGCAGCCGCGCGGCGCTCGAGGTGCGGGCGCGCGACGTCTCCTTCATGGTCGAGCACCGCCAGCCGGTCTGCAAGCTGGCGCTGGAGTGGACGAGCGCCCCGACCGAGCGCCTCTACGGCGAGGAGCTCGGCTCGAACTACCAGGGCCAGGTGACGATGCTGAGCAAGCACTTTGAGGAGACCGGCTCGTGAGCGAGCGGACCTGGCGGGTTTATCTCGCGGGAGAGATTCATTCGGATTGGCGGGAGCGGATCGAGGCCGGCGCTCGCGAGGCGGGCCTGCCAGTGGAGTTCAGCGCCCCGGTCACCGACCATGCCGCCTCCGACGACGCCGGCGTCGGCACCTTGGGCGCGGAGGAGAATCCGTTCTGGCGCGACCACATGGGGGCCGGCGTCAACGCCGTCCGCACTCAGACGCTGATCCGCGACGCCGACGTAGTCGTGGTCCGCTTCGGCGACAAGTACCGCCAGTGGAACGCCGCCTTCGACGCCGGCGTCGCCGCCGCCCTCGGCAAGCCGATCGTCACCCTCCACGACGGCGACCTCGACCACGCCCTCAAGGAGGTCGACCGTGCCGCCCAGGCGACCGCCCGCACCGCCGAGCAGGTGGTGGACGTGCTGCGCTACGTGATTCGCGGCGAGCTGCCCTGAGCACACGGTCGATGGGGCGCTTTGGCCGGCTATAGCCGGCCAAAAGCATCCATCGCCATCTCAGTCGTGTGCGAACATGTGTTCGTGCGCTGGGACGAACAGAGGGTCGAGAACGATCTGCGGCTGCCCGGGGTCGGCGACGGGACGGTGGTGCGCACTTTCGACGCGCCGGAGGCGATGGGGATCAACTTCCACGAGGTGCGCGCCAAGTCGGCGCTGAACCGGGTGCCGGGAAGCCGCTACGGCTTCAACTGGACGATCAACGCTTACCGAGGATGCACGCATGCCTGCGCCTACTGCTTCGCTCGGCGCACCCATACCTTCCTCGACATGAACGCCGGTCGCGACTTCGAGCGCGAGATCGTCGTCAAGGTGAACGTGCCGGAGCTGGTGCGGGCGGAGCTGGCGCGGCCGAACTGGAAGCGGGAGCTGGTCGCGATAGGGACCAACACCGACCCCTACCAGTGGGTCGAGAGCCGCTACCGGATGATGCCCGAGATCCTCGCCGCCCTGGAGGCGGCCGAGACGCCGGTCTCCGTCCTCACCAAGTCGCCGCTGCTGCTGCGCGACATCGACCTCTACGAGGGGATGGCGAAGCGCCTGCCGATCTCGGTCAACCTCTCCATACCGACCCTCGACGAGAAGGTCTGGCGCGAGACCGAGCCGCACACTCCCAGTCCGGCGGCCCGCCTCGACGCGGTTGCCGAGCTGCGCCGCCGCGGCATCGACTCCGGCGTCCTGATCGCCCCGCTCATGCCCGGCATCAACGACCGCCCCGACCAGGTCCAGCCGCTGGTCGACCGCGCCCGCGAGGCCGGCGCCACCTTCCTGGGCGGCGTCGCCCTCCACCTCCGCGACGAGGTCCGTCAGGTCTTCTTCGCCTGGCTAGAGACCAAACGCCCCGACCTGATCCCGAAATACGAGGAGCTGTACGCCAACAATCGCGCTTACCTCCCAAGCAAGCAAAGGGGAGAGGTGACGAAGGTGGTCAAAGGCTGGGGCAGATCCGGAGCGGCCCGAAGAAGAGGCGCTGCCCGCAACCGTTCTCCAGCGGGTGGCGTCGCAGAGGGGATCACCCCTGAGGACGCTTTAGCGACCGGAAGGGGTGGTGGGTCCCCTGCGGCGACAGGACCCGCTGGCCGGGACGCCCAGTCAACCCTCTTCTAGCTCACCCTTCGTCCAAATCAGAAAACAAGCACTCGCTCGGCGCCTTGTCGTCCCGAAACCGGTGAAACCGCGCCCCGTGCCTTATCCGCCCACCCGCCGCATGGTCGTATCCCACCTCGATCACCAGCTCCGGCCGCAGCGACACCCACTCGAGGTCTCGCTCCGCCGCCCACCGGCTCGGCTCGGCGCTGCCCCTCTCGCCCGTCTCCAGCGGGGCCAGCAACGTACGGAGGTCCCGTTTCATCTGTGCCTTGAAGCCGGAGATGTGCCCGACCGGTCGCAGCCTGTCGCCGTCGTAGAGACCGAGGATCAGCGAACCCACCGTGCCCTCCTCTTTGCCCGGCCGCCAGCCGAGCACGACGCACTCGATCGTGCGCTCGCGCTTGATCTTCGCCATGCCGCGGCGTTTGCCGGGCTCGTACGGCGCGTCCAGCTGCTTTGCCATCGCCCCCTCGGTGGTCCGCAGCCAGTGCTCGGCGCGCTCTGGGTCGGCGCTCAGCTCGGTCAGTGTCCATCCGAGCTCCGGCCCGAGCCGCTCCAGCCGCGCCCGTCGCTCGCCGAAGGGCGTCCCGAGTAGCGCCTCATCACCCTCGGCGAGCAGGTCGAACGCTCGGTACTCGGCCGGGATCTGCTCTGAGAGGAGCTTGATTCGCGACTCGGCCGGGTGCAGCCGGCTCTGCAGGGCCTCGAACTCGACGTTCCCTTCCGCATCGCGGATCACCAGCTCGCCGTCGATCACGTAGCGCCCCGGCGCGAAGCTGAGCTCTGGGAAGTAGCGGCTGAGCGGTTTGCCGCCGCGCGATTGGATGTAGGAGTCCTCGCCGTCGACGAAGACGATCGCCCGGAAGCCGTCTAGCTTCTGCTCGTAGGCCCACTCGTCGCCGAGCGGGAGCGCTTTGCGCGTCAGCGCCAGCTGGGGCTTGAGTGGCGGCGAGAGGGGAAGGCTCACGCCGACAGTCTTGCGCGCCGGGCCCGCGCCTCGCGCGGGTCCGGCACCGGCACCGCGGCGAGCAGCTCGCGCGTGTAGGGCTCTCGCGGCTGCTCGCAGACCCGGTCGGCCGTGCCCTCCTCGACGATCTTGCCGTCGTGCATGACCGCGATCCGGTCGGAGACGTGGCGGACGACGCCGATGTCGTGGGCGACGAAGAGGTAGGCGAGGCCCATCTCGCGCTGCAGGTCCTGCATCAGGTTGACGATCTGGGCGCGGATCGAGACGTCGAGCTTGGAGACCGGCTCGTCGGCGAGGATCAGCTTCGGGCGCGTCGCCAAGGCCCGCGCGATCCCGATCCGCTGGCGCTGTCCGCCCGAGAACTCGTGCGGGTAGCGGCGGTCGTGCTCTGCGGAAAGGCCGACCCGCTCGAGCAGCTCCCCGACCTCGCGATGCAGCTTTGCGCCGGAGGCGATCCCATGCAGCTCCAAAGGGGCGCCGACGATTTCACCGACCCGCTTGCGGGGGTTGAGCGAGGCGTCGGGGTCCTGGAAGACCATCTGCATCCGCGGCCGCAACGGGCGCAGCTGGCGCTGCTTCAAACCGACGATCTCCTGGCCTTCGAAGCGGACTGAGCCGGCGTCGGGCTGTACGAGCTGGAGGATCGCCCGGCAAAGCGTCGACTTGCCCGAGCCCGACTCGCCGACCAGACCCAGGGTCTCGCCGGGGGCGACGGTCAGGTCGACGCCGTCCACCGCGCGTACCGGCTCCGCCTTCCGCCTGCCGAGCAGACCGGAGCCCTCGTCGAAGCGCTTGACGAGCCCGCGGACCTCGAGCAGCGGTTCGCCGCTCATGGACCGTCCTCCCCGACGGGCCTGCGCTCCCGCTTCTCCATCGGGTCGAGCCAGCAGCGGTCGAGGTGACCCGGTGCATCCGGCAGCCGCGCCTCCAGCGCCGGCACCTGCGGGCAGCGCTCGAACTCGTGCGGGCAGCGCGGCCGGAAGTGACAACCCTGGGGCGGTTCGACGAGCGATGGCGGGGCGCCGGGAATCTGCGGCAGGCGCTCGGGGCGGGGCCGGTCGATCCGGGTCAGCGAGCCGAGCAGGCCCCAGGTGTATGGGTGCTGCGGTTCGTAGAAGACCTCGTCGAGGGTCCCCTCCTCGACGACCCGCCCCGCGTACATCACCGCCACCCGGTCGGCGATCTCGGCGACCAGGCCGATGTCGTGGGTGATCAGGAGCATCGCCAGCCCGCGCGACCGGTTCAGGTCGCGGAGCAGCTCGACGATCTGCGCCTGGACGGTGACGTCGAGCGCCGTGGTCGGCTCGTCGGCGATCAGCAGCGAGGGCTCGAGCGAGAGCGCCATCGCGATCATCGCCCGCTGTCGCATGCCGCCCGAGAACTGGTGGGGATACGAGTCGACGCGCTGCTCTGCGCTCTCGATGCCGACCGCGTCGAGCAACTCGATCGCGCGGCGGCGTGCCTCCTTACGCGAGGTGTCGCGGTGGGCGCGGATCTGCTCGGCGATCTGGTCGCCGACGCGGTAGACGGGATCGAGCGAGCCCATCGGGTCCTGGAAGACCATCGCGATCCGCTCGCCGCGGACGCGACGCAGCTCTGCGTCTCCGGCGGCGACGAGGTCGGTGCCGTCGAAGCGGGCCGCGCCCGAGATCCGGGCGTTCGGACCGCGCGAGAGGCCCATCAAGGTCAGCGCCGTCACCGACTTGCCGCTGCCCGACTCGCCCACCACGGCGAGGACCTCGCCAGGTGCCACGTCGAAGGCGACGTCCTCGACCGCGTGGACGACTCCATCTTCGGTGGCGAAGGAGACAGAGAGGTCGCGCACCCGCAGCAGCGGCTCGACGCTCACTCGCGGCCCCCTCCCTCGAGCCGGATGCGCGGGTCGAGCGCCGCGTAGGCGATGTCGACCAGGGTGTTGAAGATGACGATGAAGAAGGCCCCGTACATGACGACCCCCATCACGGCGGGCACGTCGAACTGGCCGATCGAGTCGGCGGCGTACTGGCCGACGCCCTGCAGGTTGAAGACCTGCTCGGTGAGGATCGCGCCGCCGCCCAGCACCGCGCCGAAGTCGAGCCCCCAGAGGGTGACGATCGGGATCAGCGAGTTGCGCAGCACGTGCCTGAGCATGACCTGGCGCTCCGAGAGCCCCTTGGCGCGCGCGGCCCGTACGTACTCCTCGCCCATCGTCTCGGTGATGTCGGCGCGCAGCACCCGCGAGTAAATCCCGATGAAGAGGACCGCGAGCGTGAACCAGGGCAGGATCAGGTGCCAGAGCCATTCGGCCGGGCTGTCGAGGAATTCGACGTAACCGCTGGCGGGGAAGAGCCCGAGCTCGGTGCCGAGGTAGTGGCCGAGCATCGCCCCCAACCAGAAGACCGGCGTGGCGATGCCGATCAGCGCCAGTGCGCTCAGCAGGCGGTCGGAGATCGCTCCGGCGCGGACCGCGCCGTAGACCCCCAGCGCGATCGCGAAGAGCATCCAGATGATCGAGGCGCCGATCGCCAACGCAAAGGTGCGCGGCGCCCCCTTGAGGATTTCCTCCGTGACGTTGAGCTGGTTGACGTAGGACACCAAGTCGCCGCTGAAGAGCTTCTCCATCGTCGTTGCGTACTGGGCGTAGACCGGCTCGTCGAAGTCCCACTCCGCCCGGATCGCCTCGATCTCCCTCTCGGTCGGGACCTTGCCCGCCATCCGCGCCGCCGGGTCGCCACCCGGGATGACGTTGAAGATGAGGAAGACGAGCAGCGAGACGGCGAACAACACCATCGCCATCGAGACGAGGCGCCGGGCCGCGAAACGTGCCATTTCGGAGCCCATCAGTGCTCGATCCTCACTTCCGCTTTCGGGTCGAGAACCTTGCGGACGCCCTCGCCGAACACGGCCAGCGCCAGCACCGTCGCCACCAGCATCGCGCCTGGGGCGATCGCCAGGTGCGGCGCCGAGATGATCCGCTCGATGCCTTCGGCGATCATCGTCCCCCAGGACGCGTTCGGCGCCTGCACGCCGGCGCCGAGGAAGGAGAGCGCCGCCTCGAGCAGGATCGCGTTGACGACCAGCAGCGGCAGCATCACGGCAACGGTGTTGAGCAGGTTGGGCATGATTTCGGTGAAGACGATCCGGGCTGAGCCCATCCCCTGCGCGCGTGCCGCCTCGACGAATTCCCGCTCGCGCAGGGCGAGGACGCGGCCGCGAACCGGCCGCGCCAGGTAGGGGACGTAGACGACGGCGATGATCAGGATCGGGATCGCGAGCGAGTCGCCGGCGATCGTCAGCGGCCCGATCTCCAGCCCGCCGATCGCGAAGGCGGTGCCGAGGGCGACCCCGAGCAGGACGACCGGGAAGGCCCAGATCACGTCCATCAGCCAGTTGACGAAGGTGTCGACCCGCCCGCGGAAGTAGCCGGCCAGCAGGCCGACCAAGAGGCCGAGGACGATCGTCCCGAGCGAGGCGAGGACGCCGATCAGCAACGAGTTGCGGCCGCCGTAGAGCAGCCGCACCATGATGTCGCGGCCGTTGCCGTCGGCGCCGAGGAAGTAGCGGCCGCCCCAGGTGGGGCCGATCGGTTTGCCGAGTTCGTCGACGACTTCGGTCGGCCGACCGTCGACCACGACCGTGTCGGAGAGGTGGTTGGCCTCGGGGCTGGTGTGGGCAACCTCGCTAGCCCAGAGCGGCGCCGCCATGCACGCCGCGACGAGCAGGAGGAAGACGGCCCCGAAGGAGAGCGCCACCCGGTCGCGGCGCAGGCGCCGCGCCGTCGTCCGCCATGGACCCGCCCCGGCGGCGTCTATTCGTCTTCCTTGAGGCAGAACTGCGAGTAGTCGTTGTAGAAGATCGGGCTGACCACGGTGCAGTTCTCGAAGTCGATCCGATCGGAGACGAACGTGGTCAGGTTCCTGTGGCCGAAGGGCGCTATGTAGGCCTTCTCGACCACGTAGTCGTTGAGGTCCTCCCACTCGTTCGTGACCGCGGAGAGGTCGGGCTCTTCCCCGAGCTTCTTCACTTCGCCGTCGATCCGCGGGTCGCTGACGTTGCTGAAGTTCTGGTTGTTGGTCGGCTGGATCGATTCGCTTTCCAGGGGATAGAAGAAGTTGAGCGGGTGGGTGAAGTCGGCGAAGAAGTTGAGGAAGCCGGTCTGGGCTTCGGTCTTCTGGTTGCCGATCGTCTGGAAGTAGACGCCGCTGTCGACGATTTTCGGCTCGGCGTCGAGCCCGATCTCGTTGAGCATGTCGGCGTAGGCCTGGGTCACCTTGGGCGTCGTTTCGACGTTGTCGCCCCAGACGGTGACCTTGGCGCCCTCGGCCCCGGCTTCCTCGATCAGTTGCTTGGCCCGATCGAGATCCGGCGGCTGGTTGGGGTCTCCCCACGGGCAGGCCGAGACGTCGATCGCCTCGGTGTAGCCGGGCATCGCGGGCGGCAGGAAGGAGCATCCCGGCTCCATCTCGCCGGCGTAGAGACGCGCCAGGCCCGACTTGTCAAGACCGACGTTGACCGCTTCGCGCACCTTCTGGTCGTCGAAGGGCGCCACCCGGGTGTTGAGAAAGAACCAATACGTCGAGAGCGTCGGGAATTCCTCGTAGCGCTGTTCCTCGCTGCCTTCGGGCCCGAAGCGCTCGAGGACCTCGGCCTTGAGGTCGGTCGCCGGCGGTTCCTGCATGAAGTCGATCTTGTTGTCGATCACTTCCTGCGTCTGCTGGACGACGTTGGGGATGATTTTCGTCGTCACCGTGTCGATCTTTGCCTCGGGGACCCCGGGGACCATGTCTTCGCTATAGCGCGGATTGCGCTCCATCACGAATTCGCGGTTCGGCACCGACTTCGTGAACATGTAGGCGCCGACGCCGGGCGGTGGGTCCTTGGTCATGTTCTCGAACGGCGTGTCGCCCGGCACCAGGCCGGCGAAGTTCATCGCCAGCGCGTTGGCGAAGTCGGCCCGGCGGTTGGTCAGCTCGATCGTTATCTCGCCGGTCTTGTCGTTGGTCTCGATGCCGGGAATGTCGGCCTCGGCGTCGCCGCGTGAGACGTAGGCTGCGGCCCCCGCGATGTCCTCGTAGTAGGACGACCCGCCCGACTCGAGGTTGAGGACGCGCTGGATCGTGTGCTCGAAGTCACTTGCCTTGACCGGCGATCCGTCGGAGTAGCGAAGCCCTTCGCGCAGGGTCAGCTCGTACGTCTTGCCGTCCGCGCTCACCTTTGGCAGCTCCTCGGCGAGGCCGGGAATGAGTTCGGAACCGGCCTCGCCGTCCTCGCGCTTGTAGGTGACGAGCGGCGTGTAGACGACGGCCATCGGTTCCCAGCCGTGGATCGTGTAGGAGAGCGCCGGGTCGAGGAAGTCGGGCTGTCCCGCCTGGGCGATCGTGATCGACCCGCCCTTGGCCCCGCTGGCATCGCTGCCGCTGCCACAGGCGACGAGACCCACCGAGAGGGTCATCGCCGCACCCATTCCCGCAAGGATTGCCATTGCCGTCCTCAACTCCGCCTCCTCCGCTAGGGACTGGGAAGGGGCTGCACGCGCCGCGAACCGTCGCGTACATCGACTTACCCCCGTGGAATTAACTCCACCATAATTTCGTCGTCGGCGTCAAGGTCCCTTGGACGAGAGGGCAAACCGTTTTCCTCGCCCTCCGATCGCGGCGTTTTCCAGACCTCTCCCAGCAGCGGTGCGAAGAGGGCGACGATCGCCATCACCCCGACCCCTGCGGTGAGGAAGGTGGCGCGCGTGCCCACGGTGGCGGCGATCAGGCCGCCGAGCACGAAGCCGACGCCGGGCATCGCGGCGCCGCTCGACTCGAGCACGCTCATCACGCGCGCCTGCATCGAGGCCTTGGTGAGGTCCTGAACGGCGCTGACCAGGGCGACCCACTGGACGCCGTTGCCGGCGCCGCCGAGTGCCGCCGCCGCGCATGCGAGGGCAAGGGTGGGGGCGGCCGCCATCGCGAGGTAGCCCAGCCCGATCGCCAGCGTGCTGAAGAAGATCAGCGTGGGCAGAGCCGCCCGCCGCAGCGCCGCGAAGACGACGCTGCCGCTGACCATGCCGGCGCCCCAGGAGCCGAGCAGCAGGCCGTAGCCGGTGTCGCCGGCATTCAGCGTCTCCTTGGCGTAGATCACCTCAACCGGGAGCACCGCCGCGAAGAAGACGAAGGCCGCCGCCTGCGCGGCGAGCAGGCGGCGCAGGGTCGGGTGACCGCGGATGTAGGCGACCCCGGCACG
>DASWMG010000123.1:0-2681 GCA_036399875.1 Solirubrobacterales bacterium | reverse complement strand
TGGTTTAGCGCGCATGATGCTCGGCGTTATGGCCTGGTGGGGCGGCAAGGCTCATATTCTCGAGGTCAACCTGTCGGCTCCCGGCTGGCCCGATGGCTACCCGCACTCAGGTGTCGTTCTTGTCGACCATGACTGGTGGGGAGACGGAACGGCCGAATATGTCGTTTTCGACGGGCCGTGGTGGGGTCTGAGCGTCCCCGCCGACGGGGCCTCGCACGAAGTGGTCATCCCCTGGAGCTTTCTCCTGAGGTACGCGGCAGCCGAAGGCTGGTTCTCCCCGCTCGAAGGCCCAGCGGCCACCCAAGGCGTCTACAACGGCGTCGAGGTGATGGGCGAAGCGGTAGCCGACCTCTACACGACCAAGTTTCGAACCGCCAGCGAATAGCGACTGTCTCTTAGCCGCAGAGGTAGAGCTCGTAGTCGAAGATCGCCTCGAACCCCATTCGCTCATAGATCGGCCGGCCGAGCAGAGAGGCCTGCAGGGAGACGAGGCCGCAGCCCGCCTCGAAACCCGCTTCCACGGCCGCCGTGGTCGCCATGGCGCCCAGCCCCTGGCCACGCGCGTCCTGGCAGGTCCCGACCCAGTAAATGCCGGCCACACCGTGGTTGACGATCGTCATCGCGATGCTCGCGGGACGGCCGTCGAGCAGCGCGAGGAAGGCCGCGACGCCGTCCGCCCAAAGGCAGTCGTGTTTGTCGTAGAACTCGAACACTTCAGGGGGGAAGCCGTTGGTGACGTAGGCCTCGGCGGCGACCTTCCAATAGGCCTCGGCGTCTCTCGCTGAGGAGACCCTGCGCAACTCCACCCCAGCGGGAGGGGGACAGGGATCGGGGGGTCGGTCGAGCACCATCTCCGGCATCGCGAAGACCTTCTGGAAGCCGCCGCGCTCCAGAGCGGCGATCAGCTCGCGGTCATCCTCGACCCCAGCCCGGGTCCATACGGTGAAGCGGCGCCCGCGGGCGCCGAAGAAGTCTCGCGCCTGCTCGACCAGCTCGTCCGGATCGAGCCCATCGTCGATTCGGAACGCGGCGTTCGAGATCACCGGATGCGAGGCCGTGCCCGCCGCGAGCAGGTAGCCCTGGCCGGCTTCGACCGCTGCCCCCGAGTCGAGCTCGAAGAGGCGCCGCGAGCTCTCGATCAGGTTCAGATGCGCCGCTTGGCCGCGTCCGTCCACCTGGCGATCCTAGGCGCCGCCGCCGCGCCTCATGCCACGAACCCCTCCGGCTCCTCGACCACGGTGTTCTCGAGCGTTCCGATCCCCTCGATCTCGACCCGGAAGGTGTCGCCCACCTTGAGCAGGTTGTCTCGGATCGGCTTGCGGCCGATCGCGACGCCGGAGGGGGTGCCGGTGGCGATCACGTCGCCGGGCTCGAGGGTGAACGCTTCCGACAGGTGTACGACCTGCTCGAAGCAGCTGAACACCATCTCGGCGGTGCTGGAGTCCTGGCGCAGTTCGTCGTTGAGCCAGCCCCGGACGCGCAGGTCGTGCGGGTCGCCGAGCTCGTCTTCGGTGACCAGCCAGGGACCGAGCGGGCCGTGGGTGTCGAAGGACTTGCCGATCGTCATCGTTTTGGCCCGGCCCTGCCAGTCGCGGACGCTGAGGTCGTTGGCGCAGGTGTAGCCGGCGATGACGCCGGGCGCGTCCTCGGGCGAGACGTGGCGGCAGCGGCGACCGATCACGACCGCCAGCTCCGCCTCGTAGTCGAGGAAGGTGGAGACGCGCGGCATGTGGACGTCGGCACCGGGGCCGACCACGCAGGTCACCTGCTTGTTGAAGAAGGTCGGCACCTCGGGCGGCTCCATTCCCAGCTCCGCGACGTGCTCGGCGTAGTTGAGCGCGATCGCCAGGTACTTGCGCGGGGCCGCCGGCGCCAGCAGCCGCGCCTCCGCCAGCGGCAGGCGCGGCGCCTCGGCGACCAGCGCTTCGAGCTTCGCGCGTCCCCCCTCGGCCAGCGCCGCCGCCGGTTCGGCTGGCAGGCCCGTCGCGGACAGGTCAGCGACCTCGTCGCCCGCCACGGCGCCGAGCGCGGCCTCCCCGTCTGAGCCTTCGAACCGGCACAGTCTCATCGCGCCGCGACTCTGTCAGATATAAGTCCCGGCGTGAATTCGACCGGAAAGCGCATCGCCTCCCTCCTCGTCGCCGTGGGACTGCTCGTCTCGTTGGTTTTGCCGACGAGCGCCGCGGCGAAGCTGCCCCCGACCGGCTTCTACGAATGCGTGCTGGCCTCCGTCAACCAGTACCTGGGCGATCTCAAGATCAAAGGCGACCAGTACAAGGTCAACGACTCCAAATGGGGCACGATGAAGAACCCCAGCGGCCGCAAGATCCGCTTCAAGAGCGGAGCCTGGAAGGGCCTTTTCCGCGGCGAGTGGGAACGGGCCAAATCGGTCCTCGAACCCGGCAAGTACATCGTCGAGATCGAGCTGACCGAGATCGAGTCCGGCTACCAGAGCAGCTACTGCACGAAGCGGTAGCAGAGCCGGGTTTCGCTTCTCCGATCCTGGGCAGCTAGGAGAGGGTGGAGAGTGGAGCACCAGTCGACCGTCTCAGCCGCTTCCTGAGCGCCTTCAGCCTGGCGCTAGGAACGGCCCAACTGGCGGTGCCGAACGTGGTCAACCGGATCGCCGGCATCCGCGACGATGCGACGAGCCGGCTCTGGCAGCGCATGGTCGGCGTGCG
>DASWMG010000122.1:0-4523 GCA_036399875.1 Solirubrobacterales bacterium | reverse complement strand
GCCTTCAAGCTTCTCGCGCCAGACCCTGAGGCGGTCAAGCTGTCGCTGCAGGCCGAGGTGATAGGGACCCGTAACGGTCCCCAGCGAGTTGAAGTAGGCGGCCGACGCCTCGTTCCGAAGGACCTCGCTCTGGCACTCCTTGAGCAGCAAGATTAGAAACTCATCAGGCTCTTGGGGGCTGAAGTCGATATGGCGTACGAGCCGGATCTGGGCCGACTCGTCTTGATCCTTGAACCACGCCCAAGTCTTCTCTGCGCCCGCCGCCCTGGCGGCTCTGGTCAGGAGGCAAAAGCCCTCTGCCCAGAGCGCCCAGTCAGGGTATGAGGATGAGACGACCGCCGTGAGAATGTCCCTGGCCCACTCTGAGGCGACCTCTGGCTCCTCGGCGAAGGCGTGGTTCATCAACTCCATCTCCGTCGGTTCCGGCAGGGTCCGCTGACTCACGAGCCGAGCCCGTAGGATCGCTAGCGCGTCCTTGATCGGGAGCAGCTCCGCCAACTCGTAGGCGTAGTGGTACTTCATGTTGGTGCCTCCCGGCGAAGAGAGCGCGGAAATGGCAAGTCGGGTTGCCAACGCTTGGTGCTCGGCGTCCTCGAGGAAGTCCTCCCCCACGTCGATGTATTGCTTCAGCATTCCTAGTGCGTGCTCAAGTGCGACTGGGGTGCCGACGGCAGCCGCTACCTCGACCACGCGCAGGCCAAGTTCCGGCGAGAGTCGGCGTACCGAGGCCCCGTACAGCAGCTGGGTCAGGCTCTCGGGGGGCACCCGGCCGTCGGAGAGCGCGCTAAGCAACATCTCGGCCCGGTTGTCCGTGATGCCGACCGACTGAACGAGCTGAACGCCTATCTTTGCCCGCTCCGGGTCCGTCATCGCCTCTTGGAGCTGCTCATCGACCCAAAGGGGATCCTCTTCTTGGGCGATATTCAGGGCCGCCTGGTAAGCGACCAGCCCGGCCTTCGGACGACTCGCCGCCTGGAGTGCCAGCTTTTTGGCGTCGAGCATTAGGCCCACCTCCCTCCAGAAGCTGTACGCCGTGCCTTGGTCCTCGAGCTCTTCGGTCACCTCGAGCGCGACGGCCACGTTGGCCATGTCTGAAGCGACCTCCTCGGCCAGATCCCGCAACACTCTTGGCGTCTTCTCCCAGTCGTCGTCATCATGGAGGTCCCAGAGCGGCGTGCGAAGCACGACGCGAGCCCGGTCCGCAAAGCTTTCGCCCGAAAGGTGCCGGATGGCCTCCTCGGTTCTCTCTCGCCACTCAGCGTTCGGCTTGTCGTACTTCAGAACATCTCGCAGGCTTGCGGTCAGCTTGGCGCGCTCGTTCGCGGTCCAGTCGCCGTCGAGCAGAGTGTCGAGCACCACGTCCGCGAGGTAGTTGCCCATCGTTTCCCTGACCCCGTCGGACAACTTCGGAAAGATCGCTTCCCGCAGCTCCCCGGTTGCCTCACCAACCACGCGGACGAGGCGCTCCCATGCTCCTCGCCGCGCCGCGATGTCCTCCTCCCAAGTGGAGGGGCGCCAATCACGAATCCCGGTCTCGTCGGGACGCGACCCATGCAATCTCACCTGATGGCCGCGCAGCCCGGAGGCAAGACAAGCCGCGAGGACTTGGCGCTTGACAGCGGTAGCGTCTCCCTCCAGCTTCGAGTCCAGCCAGTGTAACCGCCGCTGGTAAGGCGCTTCGGTTCCCCCGAGGTAAATTTGGAAAGAGTCGGTGAGGACTCCGGTGGCGTTGTTGGCGAACGCCTCAGTCTCCGTTTCGGCCAAGCGGAGCAATAGGTCTACTGCGGTCTCGTAGGTGGACTCCGGCCAGAGCAGCTGCTCAAGGGCCCAGACGACGTTGCGGCGCGGAAAGTCGTCGGCGCGAAGAGTCTCATCGTCGAAACCCGTGAACAGCTCGCCCAGGATCGCCGCGACCTGCTCGGGGTTTGCGGCCGCCGCGGCGCGCAGGAATCCTGCGGCGGCCTCGTTAAAAGCCGCCGGCTCCTGAAACTCGGGTTTCTTCAGGAGCTCGTCAACTACCACCCTTATCGTCGGCGCCTCACGCAAGTAGATGAGTTGGTCCCGAAAGCGCGCTGGGAGGGGTTCCGGAAGCTGCTGGATGGCGGCGGCGATCTTGGCGCCCTTGTTTCTCAGAACCTTGGACGCAAGCCAGATGGCGATCAGGCGTGGCGTGACGCTCCTAAGAGCGCCGGCCCGTGACACAAACCTGCCCTCCTCATCAGAGATCGTCTGGAGCAGGACGGCCCGATCGACCTCGAACACATCGGCGATGGCGTCGACCTCGACCCGGCGCGGACTCTCGACCCCCACCTGTGAGAAGAGTGCGACGATGCCCAGACGCTCCTGAAGGTCGTCGGCAGGAAGCATCTTGTCCAGTACGAGTTGGACGTCTATGGAAGCGATGGTGTCGGCAATGCTGAGCGTGTCTGCCTCCGCTTGAATCAGCTTGGCGACCTCAATTGCCAAGCGTGGATAGCCCTCGGAAAGGTCAGCCACCCACCTGGCGGCGCTCTCGGGGAGGCCAATCTGCTCCCGGATTAGCTCGACTAGCGCTGGTTCGTTGAGGCGCCCCAACTCGATGTTGTTTCCGGTCGGCCGGGCCGACCTGTAGTCGCCTGGCAGGCCAGCAGTGATCAGGCGGATGCGTCCAAGGGCAGGCTGGATCGACCTGCGCAGATAATCGAGTTCGGTCGGGTCAACCTCATCGATAAAGAGGATGCAGTGGGCGCTGGGCAAGGACACAACGTAGGAGATGAATGGAGCGACTTGGCCGGGAGTCCCATAGATAACTTGGGAGCGAATCTCCTCCTTGTCCAAGGCCTCCAAAATCAAGCGGGTCTTGCCAACCCCGGCATCCCCGTGTAGATGGGCGATGTGAGCCGACTCCTCCTCGATGATCACCCGCTGTAGCTGCTCGATCAGCTCCGAGCGCTCTTGATCAGGCACGTAGTTAGGAATGCTCTTCCGCTCGCCCGGCGCCCATTGGTCGAAGGTGAGGACAGAAATTCCGCTGACCATGCCGAACTCAATCAAGGCGGCGGGATTAGTGGAGAGGAGTTCCTCAAGTACGCCGACGGACCAGACATCGACGCGATCCTCATGATCTGTTCCGACCTTCTCGCGAATCGCGTTTAGAAGCGCATCGCGTTCCAGTCCGACCGAGTCCTTCGACCACACAACGACATAGCTACCGCCGCTCTCCACCATCTTCATGGGACGTGGGCTGTTGTCAAGTTCTTCGAGAACGAGCCCCTCCACGGTCTTCCTATCGCCATTCGTCTTGAGCTGGAAGAGCGTCTCTCCGGTCGGCAGTCTCGTCTCAAGGCCCTCAGGAACCCCCAGCACGATCCCGTCCTCCCCCTCGTCGGCGACGGTGACGCGCTGCGAGGCGCTTGATGAGCCATAGGGAAGGTTCAGGCGCGCAGCCTCCAGCTGGAGGACACGCCGCATCAACGAGGCGAGTTCAACCGGGGACAGGTTGACGATGCGCTCAGTGAAATCGAACGGCCCCGCCATAGGTCGGCGCAAGTTTAGAACGCGTTTCTAAAGGTGACGGCTAGCTGGCCGGTGAGAACACAGCTCGGGCTGTCCGCCACGCTTTCATTGTCGCCGCAACTGACTCTAAAGCGCCCCGAGCTGGATTCGAACCAGCGGCCTACTCCTTAGGAGGGAGTCGCTCTATCCGGCTGAGCTATCGGGGCCTATGCCGTAAAAAGGCTCTGCTGAGCCGTTTCCGGCGATTGTCCGTCGCTCACGACCGGCTCGGATTCGGCTGAAGCCGGCTCCCCGCTGCCCATTGCTGCCCATTCGAGCGCTGCATCGAACTCGCGGAGCGCCGCGCCGACCAGCCTCTCGCGGCGACGCACAGCACTAGCGTAGACCTTCATCGAGAAGCCCGGCTCGGTGTGGCCGAGCTGCGCGGCGACGTACACGGGGTCGTCGCCCAGGGCGAAGCGAAGGCTGGCGTAGAGGCGGCGCAGCGAGTGCGGCGTGACCGCCGCGTCGATGGGCCGGATGCCCAGATCCTCAAGCCGCAGGTTCGCGCGGCGGATTGCCGTCTTCAACCGCCGCTCGACGTTGCTGACGCTCTGCCGCCCGCCCCTGCGGTTGGGGAACATCGGACCCTCGCTGCTGCGAGGCGAGCGCAGCTTGTGGTCGGCCAGTTCGCGGCGCAGGGCGGCGGGAAGATCGACCTGACGCACGCCGGCCTCGGTCTTGGACGCGGCTACGGTCAGCGTCCCGCTGGAGGCGTCGAAGTCGGACCAGTCGAGCGCGCAGACCTCGCCGCAGCGCAGGCCGGCCCCGGCCATCGTGGCGACGATCGGCCGCAGCTTGCGCGCGGCCTCGAGGAGGGAGGGCAGCTGCTCGGGCTCGACGGTCGGGCGGCTGGGCGTCGTGCGCTTGACGCGCCTCCTGCGGCCGCGGGCGGGATTGCGGGCCGGGTCAGTGTGGCCGTAGTCGCCGGCGGCGTCGAGGATCATCGCCAGCAGGCCGATCGACTTGTTGATCTGGTTCGGTCCCAG
>DASWMG010000121.1:0-9064 GCA_036399875.1 Solirubrobacterales bacterium | reverse complement strand
CGTGCGCGAGCCGGGAGCGCCGGTGGCGATCCGCTCGATGTACGGGGCGAGATGGCCGAGCAGGCGGGCGCGGCGCAGGCACTCGGGGCAGGCGCTCGGCTGGTGGCTAATCACGCTCGCGCCTCCGCAGTTGCAGCGCCCGCGCGACGTGGTCGCGCTCGATCCGCTCGCTTCCCTCCAGGTCGGCGACCGTCCGGGCCAGTCGCAGGACCCGGTCGTGGGCGCGGCCGCTGAGACGGTGGCGGGCATAGGTGTCGGCGAGCAATCCGGCGGCCTCCTCGACCAGCGCGCACTCGCGCGTCTCGGCCGCCGTCATCTCGGCGTTGCAGCGCCCCGGCCCCAGACGCTTCTCCTGCCGCTCGCGTGCCGCCGCGACGCGCGCGCGCACCGCCGAGGAAGGCTCGCCGGGAGGCCCGGAGATATCCGTCGCGCTCGGCTGTCGTACCGCGACGAGCACGTCGACGCGGTCGGCGAGAGCGCCGCTGAGCCGCCCCTGGTAGCGACGCACCGCGAGCGGCGCGCACTCGCACTCCGGGTCCGCCTCCCCCCGTCCGCACGGGCACGGATTCGACGTCGCGACGAGCATGAAGCGGCTCGGCAGGCGGCGGTTCGCCCCCGCTCGGGCCACCGCGACCCAGCCGCTCTCCAGCGGCGCCCGCAGTGCCTCCAGCGCGTCGCGGCGGAACTCGCAGAGCTCGTCGAGAAAGAGGATTCCTCGATGCGCGTGAGTGACCTCGCCCGGCCGCGGCGGGTTGCCGCCGCCGACCAGGCCCGCGGAGCTGACCGTGTGGTGAGGCGCCCGAAAGGGCCGGCCACCCGCGCCCTGCTCGCCGAGCCGTCCGCAGGCGCTCGCGATACGGGCCACCTCCAGGGCCTCGCGCCGGGCCAGCGGCGGCAGGATCGACGGCAGCCGGCTCGCCGCCAGCGACTTGCCGGCGCCGGGCGGTCCGACCATCAGCAGGTTGTGGCCGCCGGCGGCGGCGACCTCGAGCGCATAGCGCAGGTGCGGCTGGCCGCGCAGGTCGGCCAGATCCGGACCGTCCTCCTCCCTGTCGAGCGCGAGCGGCAGCGGTTCCGGTCGCGGCGGCGCCCACTCGCCCGCCGCCAGGGCACTCAGCTGCGTCAGGCTCTCCACGCCGAGCACGTCGATCCCGTCGACCAGCGCCGCCTCGGGAGCGTTCGCGGCCGGCACGACGACCGCCTCCGCCCCACGCTCGCGAGCTGCCTCGGCGATCGCCAGGACGCCGTGGACGGGACGCACCGAGCCGTCGAGGGCAAGCTCGCCGACCAGCGCCAGCCGTCCCAGTGCCTCCCAGCGCAACTGCTCGGATGCCGCCAGCAGGGCGACGGCTATCGGCAGGTCCAGGCCCGGCCCCGCCTTGCGCAGGCTTGCCGGCGCCAGGTTGGCGACGATCCGCCGCAGCGGGAACTCGAAGCCGCAGTTGGCCAGCGCCGCGCGGACCCGCTCGCGCGCCTCGCGGACCGCGACGTCGGGCAAGCCGACGACCGAAAAGGCGGGCAGGCCTCGCCGCACGTCGACCTCGACCCGGACCGGCCGGGCCTCGATCCCGTCGAGCGTGAAGGTGTGGGCGCTGGCGATCATGCGGCCTACGCTCGCGGACCGCGGCGCGCGTGTGGTGCGCTGATTTCAAATCTTTGGCGTCGCCTTTGTGACCGAAGGCATGAGCGGGCCGGCTGGCCTAGCTTCGGCGCCCATGACGGCACACCGACAGCGACTCGGAGCCCGTGCCGAGGACCTCGTCGCCGCGCGTCTCAGCGCCGCCGGCTGGGAGATCGTCGAGCGCAACGCCCGCACCCGCTACGGCGAGCTCGACCTCGTCGCTTTCGACGGCGATGCGCTCGTCTTCGTCGAGGTCAAGGCCGGCCGCGCCGGCTCCGCCCTCGGACCGGAGCGCCCGATCCTCTCCGTCGACTTCCGCAAGCAGCGCCGCATCCGCCGCCTCGCCACCGCTTGGCTAGGCAAGCGCCGCGAACTGCCCCACTACGACGACATTCGCTTCGACGCCGTCGGCGTGACTTTCGACGGCGCCGGCCGCGTGACCGACTACGAGCACATCGAGGGAGCCTTCTAGCCGGCCAGCTCCAACTGCGAATAGGCCACCGAGTCGAACGAGCGGCGGTGCAGCGGCGAGATGCCGATTCGCTCGATCGCGGCGCGGTGCTCGGGGGTCGAGTAGCCGACGTGCTCGTCGAAGCCCCAGCCCGGGTGGCGCTCGGCCGCGCCCTGCATGTAGCGGTCGCGACTCACCTTGGCGACCACCGAGGCGGCGGCGATCGCGGCGCTCGTCGCGTCGCCGTCGACTACGGCTCGGTGCGGCACGGCGCAGTCGCGCAGCGAGAAGCCGTCGACCAGGCAGATCGCGTCCTCCTCGGGCGCCAGCCGTTCCAGTGCGCAGGAGAGCGCTTCGATGTTGGTGACGTGCAGGCCGCGGGTGTCGATGCCCCGCACGCAGCGGACCGCCACCGCGACCCGGGTCGCGGCGCGGAGCACCGCCGGATAGAGCTCCTCGCGCCGCTCCGTCTTCACCTGCTTGGAGTCGTGCAGGCCGCTGAGGGCGCGGCGGTCGGAGTGCGACAGCGTCTCGTAGTCGATCAGGACCGCGGCCGCGACCAGCGGGCCGGCCAAGCAGCCGCGCCCGGCCTCGTCGGCACCCGCCACGAGGCGGCTGCCGAGCCCGCGGTCGAAGGCGAAGAGGCGACGGGAGCGCGCAAGCCGGCGCCGGTGCGCCTTGGTCGAGCCCTTAGAAGATGCCGAGGCGGTCGAGCGGCCAGTAGGTGGCAAAGGCCTTGCCGATGATCCACTCGCGAGGGATGGGACCCCAGAAACGGCTGTCTTGGCTCGCCCCACGGTTGTCGCCCATCATGAACCAATGGTCGGGCGGGATGACGATCGCTTTCGGGAAATTGCAGCTGTTTGCGCTGCCGCCTTCGCACTCGTTGGTGTAGGGCTCGTCGGTCTTCTCGACCCCGTTGACGACGGGGTGACCGTTGTGGATGCTGAGCCGGTCGCCGGGGCCGGCGACGATCCGCTTGATGAAGTTCTGGTCGGAGCGACGCGCCGTCGGTTCGGGGCACGGTTCGCCGATCTGCTGTTCCTTGGCTCCGCATTCGGTTCCGTTGTCGGCGCCGGCGGGCGGGTGGAAGACGACGATGTCGCCGATCGACGGGTCGCTGAAGTGGTACTGGAAGCGGTTGACCAGGACCCGCTGGCCGACGTCGAGCGTCGGCTCCATCGATTCGGAGGGGATCTGGTACGGCTTGATCAGCCAGGCCTGGATCCCAAGCGCCAAGGCGAGCGCCAGGGCGACGATCACGACCAGCTCGACGAAGCCGCCGATCGGGCCGCTCGGCTTGGGGATCCGCGGTCTCAGTCTTTGCCCTCGCCGGAGTCCTCAGCCTCCGCCGCGGGCTCCTCCGCAGGTGCCTCGTCCTGCGGCTGCTCGTCCTCAGTGACCTCCGCCTCGTCCTGAGGCTGCTCCTCCTCAGACGCCTCTGCCGCGGGTGGCGTGGATGAGGGCTCTTCGCCCGCAGCTTGCGAGGACGAAGAGTCCTCGTCCGCGACAGGACCCGCGGCCCCAGCGCTCTCGTCCTGAGCCTCTTCGGTTACCGCCGGATGCGGCGCCGACACCAGCTCGTCGTCGATCCCCCATCGCCGCTCCGCCACCCTCGCCGCCTTGCCGATCCGGCCGCGCAGGTAGTAGAGCTTGGCCCGGCGCACGTCGCCGCGCGCCGCGATCTCCAGTTTCTCGATCTTCGGCGAGTGCAGGGGGAACGTCCGCTCGACGCCGACCCCGAAGGACTGCTTGCGGACGGTGAAGGTCTCGCGGGCGCCCGAGCCCTGGCGGCGCAGGACGACGCCCTCGAAGACCTGGGTGCGGCGGCGGTTGCCCTCGACGACCTGGAAGTGCACGCGGACGCGATCCCCCGGGGCGAACGAGGGAAGTCCCTGGCGCAGCTGTCGCTGCTCGATGCTGTCGATAACGCTGCTCATGCGAGAAAAAACCGCCGGAGCCGAGGTAGGGGCGCCGCGCGGTTGCGGAATCGTACCTACTTGCCGTTCTTTTCGAGCTGTTCCGCGCGCGCCTGGCTCTGCTCGACCCGCCAGCGCCGCACCCGCTCGTGGTCGCCGGAGAGCAGGACCTCCGGCACGCCCCAGCCGCGGTAGTTGGGCGGCCGCGTGTAATGGGGGTACTCGGGAGCGCCCTCGAGCACCTGGCTGAACGACTCCTCGACCGCGCTCTGCTCGTGCCCGAGCGCCCCGGGCAGCTTGCGCATGACGACGTCGGCGAGAACCATCGCCGGCAGCTCGCCGCCCGCCACCACGTAGCGGCCGATCGAGACCTCGTCGTCGGCGAGGTGCTCGTGGACGCGCTCGTCGAAGCCCTCGTAGCGACCGCAGAGCAGGGCGACGTGCGGCTCCCGAGTCAGCTCGTCTGCCAGCTCGTCGTCCAGCAGCCGCCCGGTCGGCGAGAGCAGGACGATCCGCGGGTTCTCGCCGTTGGCGTAGGCAGCGCGCAGCGCCGCGTCGACCACGTCGACCCGCAGCACCATCCCCGCCCCGCCCCCGTAGGGCGCGTCGTCAACCTGCCCCGCCCCCAGCGGCGTGGTGTCGCGGTAGTTGAACAACCGCAACTCGTTGCCTTCCTTTAACGCATTCTGAACCGACCTCTGCGACTGAAACCAGTCGAACGCCTCGGGGAAAAGGCTGAAGATGTCGAGCCGCATTGGGCCTCAGTCGAGGATGTCGACGATGACCCTGCGATCGAGGCGCACGGCGGCGGCCTTGGCGACGGTGCGGATCGCGTTCGCGACCCGGCCGTTCTTGCCGATCACCCGGCCGAGGTCCTCGTCGGCCACGCTGATCTCGTAGACCAGCGCGCCGTCCTCCTCCAGCTCCTCGACGACGACCGCCTCGGGGTCCTCGACCAGCGACCTGACGAGGAACTCGAGCAGTTCCGTCACCGGGCCAGCCTCTAGTTGCCGGAGGCGGGGATGCCCTTGGCGCGCAGCAGCGTGGCGACCGTCTCCGACGGCTGGGCGCCGTGCTCCAGCCAGCGGCGGGCCCGCTCCTCGTCGACCTCGATCGTCGAGGGCTCGGTCTGCGGGTTGTATTGGCCGATCGTCTCGATCGTGCGCCCGTCACGGGGCGAGCGTTTGTCGGCGACGACGATCCGCCAGATCGGGTTCTTCTTCGACCCGACCCTTCTCAGTCTTATCCGTACGGCCATAGCGGCCCGGCAGGTTACAGGACTAGCCCGGCATGCCCGGACGCGAGGCAGAGGACATGCCGGTTGATCGTTAGCGCCTGCGGACCTTGGGGCGCTTGCCGCCGCCCTGCTGCATCGCCATCAGCTGCTGGGGGTCGGGCATCTTGCCCGAGACCATCTGGCGCATCAGCTTGCGCATCTGGTCGAACTGCTTGATCAGCTGGTTGACGTGCTGGGGCCGGGTCCCGGACCCGTCGGCGATCCGTTTGCGGCGCGAGCCCTTGATGATCGACGGGTTGGCACGCTCCAGCGGCGTCATCGAGAGGATGATCGCCTCGACGCGGTCGAGCTGCCCCTCGTCGACCTCGGCGTTCTTCAGCTGTTTCATCGCGCCCATGCCCGGGATCATTCCGATCAGGCCGCTGAGCGGGCCCATCTTGCGCACCTGGCGCATCTGCTGGAGGAAGTCCTCGAGCGTGAAGCGGTCGCTTTCCAGTTTCTTCTGCAGGTCCTCGGCCTGCTGCTCGTCGACCTGCTGCTCGGCTTTCTCGATCAGGCTGAGGACGTCGCCCATGCCGAGGATGCGCGACGACATCCGGTCGGGGTGGAAGCGCTCGAAGGCGTCGAGCTTCTCGCCGGTCGAGGCGAAGAGGATCGGCTTGCCCGTCACCGCCTTGACCGAGAGGGCGGCGCCGCCGCGGGCGTCGCCGTCGAGCTTGGTCATCACGACGCCGTCGAACTCGGCGGCCTCGGCGAAGGATTCGGCCACCGCGACGGCGTCCTGGCCGGTCATCGCGTCGACGACGAGGAGCACGTCGTGCGGCCGGGTCTTCTTGCGGATGCGCGCCAGCTCGTCCATCAGCTGCTCGTCGATGTGGAGGCGCCCGGCGGTGTCGACTATCAGCACGTCGCGGCGCTCCTCGCGGGCGCGATCGAGCGCCCAAGCGGCGATGTCGACCGGATCGCGCTCGGTCCCCTGCTCGTAGACGGTGGCGCCGGCCCGCTCGCCGACGGTGACGAGCTGGTCGACGGCGGCGGGGCGGTAGACGTCGCAGGCGGCGAGCGCCACGTCCTTGCCCTGCTCGCGCAGGTGCCGGGCGAGCTTGGCGCAGGCGGTCGTCTTGCCCGAGCCCTGCAGGCCGGCCATCAGGACCACGGTCGGCCCGTCGGAGGCGAAGGCGAGGTCGCGGCCGGCGCCGCCCATCAACGCCGTCAGCTCCTCGTCGACGATCTTCACGACGTGCTGGCCGGGGTCGAGGCTCTCGAGCACGTCGGCGCCGAGGCAGCGCTCCTTCAGCGTCTTCGTGAACGCTTTGACGACCTTGAAGTTGACATCGGCCTCGAGCAGGGCGAGGCGGATCTCGCGCATCGCCGCATCGACGTCGCCCTCGCTCAGCGTCCCGCGCGAGCGGACGTCGGAGAGGGTCGCCTGGAGCCGCTCTGAGAGCTGATCGAACACGGCAGACCAGCTTAGAGGGGGCTACTCCGCGAGCAAGGCGCGGGCGAAGTCGGCGGGGTCGAAGGGCCGCAGGTCGTCGAGCGTCTCGCCGGTGCCAATCAGCTTGACCGGGATGCCGAGCTCGTTGCCGATCGCCAGGACGACGCCGCCCTTGGCGGTACCGTCGAGCTTGGTCAGGACGACCCCGTCGACCTCGACCGCTTCGGCGAAGACCTTGGCCTGGCGCAGGCCGTTCTGCCCGGTCGTGGCGTCGATCGAGATCAGCGTCTCGTGGGGGGCGTCGGGCATCTGCTTGGCGATCACCCGTCGCACCTTGGCCAGCTCTTCCATCAGGTTGCCCTGGGTGTGGAGGCGTCCGGCCGTGTCGACGATCACCACATCGGCGCCGCGCGCGCGGGCGGCGGCGATCGCGTCGTAGGCGACGGCTCCGGGATCACCCCCGTCCGCCGAGCGGATCAGTTCGGCGCCCGCCCGCTGCGCCCACTCGGCGAGCTGCTCGGCGGCGGCGGCGCGGTAGGTGTCGCCGGCGGCGAGGACCACCGAGAGGCCCAGCTCCCTGGAGAGGTGCCAGGCGATCTTGCCGATCGTCGTCGTCTTGCCGGTGCCGTTGACGCCCACCATCAGCAGCACCGCCGGCTCGCCGCTTAGGTCGATCGGGGCACGCCCGCTCGAGGCGACCTCGGCGAGGATCTCGATCAGCCGCTGGCGCACCGCCTCGCCGTCGGCGGGCACGGCGCCCGAGTCGACGTCCTGCTCGAGCCGCTCGACCACCTCGGCCGTGGTCGGGGCGCCGACGTCGGCGAGGATCAGGGCCTCCTCCAGCCGCTCCCAGGTCTCCTCATCGATGCGGTCGAAGAGGCTGGCCGAGATCTCCTCGCTCAGCGCCTGCCGGCTCTTGCTGAGGCTCTGGCGCAGGCGCCTGTAGACGCCCTGCCGGCGTTCCTCCGGTTCGGGCTCGGGCGCGGCCGGCGCATCGCGCGCGCCGAGGTCGAATATCTCCTGCCAGGAGGTGGCCACGGCGGAAGCCTAGATGGCCGGCTGGCCCGGCCTGTGTCGCTTTCTTTCCGCATAGCGGTAAGAAAGCGACACGGCTACGCCTAAGCCGCGGCGGCCGAGTCGTCGCGCGCGTGCGGCTCGACCGGCGGCTTGGCGCCGAGCAGCCCCGGCACGTCCTCGCCGGGTTCCTGGCCGTTCTCGGCGGCGACGCCGGCGAACGCGGGCGGGGTCTCGGCCGCCTCCCCGTCGCCGCCGTCTTCGGCGACTTCGCGCGGTAGCCGGCGGGAGACGACTTTGGTCACTCCGTCGCCGCCCATCGTGACGCCGTAGAGCACGTCGGCGGCATCCATGGTCCGTTTCTGATGGGTGACGATGACGAACTGTGCGCGGCCCGAGAAGCGGCGGATCAGCTGCAGGAAGCGGTCGATGTTGGCGTCGTCGAGGGCGGCCTCGACCTCGTCGAGGATGTAGAAGGGGCACGGCCGTGCGAGGAAGACGGCGAAGACGAAGGCGAGCGCGACCAGCGACTTCTCGCCGCCTGAGAGCAGCGACAGCTTGCGCGTGGACTTGCCGGCCGGCGTCACCTCGATCTCGACGCCGAGCTCCTCGCGCTCTTCTTCGGTCTCCTCCTCTTCGAGATCGGGCTCGACCGCCTCGGCCGTCTCTGCCGGCGCCTCCTCGACGGCCTCGCGCGCCGGGCGCAGGCTGACGCGGCGCAGCCGGCCGCGGCCGCCCGGGAAGAGGTGCTCGACCATCTCCTCGAAGTTCTTGGCCGTCGCCTCGAAGGTCTCCTCGAAGGCCCGCTCAATCTCACGGTCCACGTCGCGGATCAGCGTTTCGAGCTCGCGCATGCCGCGCTCGATGTCCTCGCGCTGGACCTGGAGCGACTCGACGTGCTCGCGCGCCTCCTCGTACTCCTGCTCGGCGAGCGGGTTGACCGGGCCGATCTGGGCGCGGCGGCGCTCCAGACGCTCGAGTCGCCGCCCGATGTCGGCGCGCTCCTCGTCGGAGAGCGGCTCCTCGGCCGGGCCGACCTCCTCGTCGAGCCGCTCGGCGATCGTCGCCAGCTCCTTCGCCGCCTCGGCGCGGCGGTCGCCGAGGTGGGCGGCTTCGACCTCGGCCTCGGTCAGCTTGTCCGAGGCGGCCTTCATCTCGACCTGCAGCTCGGACTCCTGGCGCGAGCACTCGCGCATCTGCTCGGCGATCGCGTCGCCGTCGCCCTGCTCGCCGACCACCGTCGTTTCGATCCGCTCGACCCGCGCCCGGATCGCGGCTTCCGCCGCGGTCGCCGCCGCGAGCGACGCGCGCACGTCGTCGAGCAGCTCCTCGCCCTCGGCGACCCGCGCCCGCAGCGCCTCGCGGTGGCGCTCGCCGAGCAGCC
>DASWMG010000120.1:0-2445 GCA_036399875.1 Solirubrobacterales bacterium | reverse complement strand
TCCGGTCGCTAAAGCGTCCTCGGGGGTGGTCCCCCCTACGACGCCACCCGCGGGAGACGGGGATCGTCCCAAGGCATCCCCGCTAGCGCGGCGGCTGGCTAAGGACAAAGGCTTGGATCTGAGCCAGCTTCACGGCTCGGGGCCTGGTGGGCGGATCGTGAAGGCTGATGTGGAGCAGGCGGAAGCCGCTCCAGCCGCACCGGAAGCAGCCGCGCCGATGGCTGAGCCGAGCGGTGCTCCCGAAACCGCCAAGGGGCAGGTTGCCTACGAAGACCTCTCGAAGCTGCAGCAGACGGTCGCGCGGCGGATGGCCGAGTCGAAGGCGACCGCGCCGCACTTCTACCTGCGGGCGGACGTGGACATGAGCCGGGCGGTGGAGGCGCGAGCGCGGCTCAAGGCGGCGGCCGGCGAGGGCGAGGTGGTGCCCTCCTTCAACGACATGGTCGTCAAGGCGTGCGCGCTGGCGCTGCGCGAGCACCCGCGGGCGAACGGCGCCTACCGCGACGGCCGCTTCGAGCTCTACTCGCGGGTCAACGTCGGCGTCGCCGTCGCGGCCAAGGACGCGCTGGTCGTGCCGACCGTCTTCGACGCCGATCGCAAGGGACTGCGCCAGATCGCCGAGGACTCGCGCGCGCTCGCCGGGAAAGTGCGAGAGGGCTCCATCACCCCACCCGAGCTCTCCGGTGCCACCTTCACCGTCTCCAACCTCGGCATGTACGGGATCGTCGGCTTCTCGGCCGTGATCAACCCGCCGCAGGCGGCGATCCTCGCGGTTGGCTCGATCGAGGAGCGGCCGGTCGTCCGCGACGGCGAGATCGCGACCGCCCACCTGATGCAGGTCGACCTCGCCTGCGACCACCGCATCCTCTACGGCGCCCCCGCCGCCGAGTTCCTGGCCCGGGTCAAGGCGCTGCTGGAGGAGCCGCTGGCGCTGGCCCTCTGACGTCAGAGCCGTCGTCGTCCTGGTCGAGCTTGCCGGCGACGAAACCGCCCACGAAGGGCAAGACGAGCAAAGCGAACCCCACCGCGAGCACGACCAGCGACCGGCTCGGATGGCGGGGGTCGACTTCCGGGTAGCGCTGGCGCGAGCGGCTCATCTTCTCCTCGTCGTAGAAGCGACGCGCCCACGGCGAGTTGGGCTTGGCCAGCCGGAAGCAGGCGATGACCCAGACGAGGCCAAGGGTCAGAAGGCCGGCCACGAAGAGGGCGACCTGGCCCTTGAGGGCCGTGACGACAGCGGGCGTCAGGCAGATCGCCCAGAGCAGGATCAGATACAGGATGTCGCCGAACGACAACGCGGCGGCCATCCTCAGCAGGTCTTCCCCGCGCCAGTCGCCGCCTTCCAGGCCCGGCCGACCGAGAAGTCGGCGCCGACGCGGAAGACGCCGGGACGGCTGGCACGGGCGAGCGTCCAGTCGCCGTGGCGCAGCAGGCAGCCCTGGCCGCGGGCGATCGACCAGTAGGGGGTGAAGGAGACGCGGATCAGGAACTCGCCCGGCCGGCGGACGTCGAGCGCAAAGCCGTCGTGGTTGATCCAACGGACCGCGGCGGCGCCCTCGCCGAGCGGCTGCACCAGCGGCGCCGGGTTGCGCACCTCGTAGACGCGCCAGTGGCGGCTGCGCCAGGTCGGCTCCAGGTAGGCGGGCTCGCGCAGGATCAGCCGCCGCTCGGCGACCGAGGAGTAGTCGAGCGGCGCGTCCGGCAGCGCCACGTACTGGACCGCGTTGTCGTGCAGCCAGCCGCGGTAGGCGCGGTCGGTGAGGCGGCCGTCCTCTGTGTAGAAGACGTCGTCGCGGGTGGTCTCGATCTGGCGCAGCCAGCCGCGGGCGAGGTCGACGTGCGGCGCCAGGTAGGCCGACTCCCAGTGGTTCGCCGTCGGCGGCACCTCGACGCGGACGCCGTCGCCGCCGTGCGCGCGCAGCCAGCCCTGCAGCGGCTCGAAGTAGGCGGCCTTGGTCGAGGGGTCGCCGACGCTGCGAGCGATCTGGCTGACGCTGGCCGTCACCTGCCAGTAGAGCCCGCCGGCGAGGAAGAGGGCGAGGAACCAGACCGGCAACCGCGGCCGGTGGGCGAGCAGCGCCGCCGCCACGACCGGGCCGCCGAAGAGGGCGCCGAGCCGCACCGCGTTGCCGCCGATCGCGTTCGGCACCAGCCAGATCGCGGTGGCCGCGAGGAGGTAGGCGAGGATGACGCGGCGCAGCTCCGGCTCCTCGCGGGCGATGCCGCGGGTCAGGTAGAGGGCGGGGATGCACCAGAGGGGGATGGCCAGGTAAGAGGAGAAGGCGAAGGGGAACTCGCCGGCGCCGGGGAAGACGATGTTGGGGATGAGGGTGAGGGCGAGGGCGATGGAGGCGGTCCAGGCTGCGGCCCGAGTGCGCTCTGCCCCGCGGGTCCTGTCGCCGTAGGGGACCCACCACCCCCTCCGGTCGCTAAAGCGTCCTCGGG
>DASWMG010000119.1:0-13877 GCA_036399875.1 Solirubrobacterales bacterium | reverse complement strand
CGAAGGCCCGCTGGTCGGAGCGGCGCAGCGTCCCGGGCGGGAGCGGCGAGTCAGCCGGCGCGGGGATCTCGCCGAGCGTCTTCACATCCGCTCGGGCGCCGAGATGCCGAGCAGATCGAGCGCGTCGGCGATCGTCCGCTTCGTCAGCAGGCAGAGCCCGAGCCGCGATCGCTCGACTCCCTCCCCCTCGGCGCCGATCACCTGGCAGTCGCGGTAAAAGGCGTGGAAGTCGGCCGCGACCGCGGTCGAGTAGGCGCAGATGCGATGCGGAGCGCGGCGCGCGGCCGCCTCGCGTACCTCGTCGGGGAACTCGAGCAGCCGCTTGACCAGGTCGCGCTCGGCGGGCTGCAGCGGCGTGGTGGGCGATGAGGTGTCGGACGATGGCGTCTCGGTCCCGCCCGTTTCGCTCCCCTCCGCGTCCGCTTTGCGCAGGATGCTGGCGATCCGGGCGTGGGCGTACTGGACGTAATAGACGGGGTTCTCGCTCGACTCGCGCCGCGCCAGCTCCAGGTCGAGATCGACGGTCGTGTCGTGACTGCGCCAGAGCATGAACCAGCGCGCCGCGTCGACGCCGATGTCCTCGACCAGCTCGTCGAGGGCGACGAAGTCGCCGCTGCGCTTCGACATCTGCGCCCGCTCGCCCCCTTCGACGATGTGGACGAGCCGCATCATCACGGCCTCCAGCGCCTCGGGGTCGCGCCCGAGCGCCGCGATCGCCGCGCGCACGCGCGGCGCGTAGCCGTGGTGATCGGCGCCGAGCACGTCGATCAGTCGCTCGAAGCCGCGCTCCAGCTTGTCGCGGTGGTAGGCGACGTCGGCGGCCAGATAGGTCGGCTCGCCCTCGGCGCGGATCAGCACCCGATCCTTGTCGTCGCCGAACTCGCTGCTGCGCAGCCAGAGCGCACCCTCGCTGCGATAGGTGTGGCCGCCCCGCTCGAGCGCCGCCAGGGCCTCGTCGACCGCGCCACGCTCGTAGAGCGAGCGCTCCGAGTACCACGTGTCGAAGCGGACGCCGAAGCGGTCGAGGCTTTCCCGCACGCCCTCCAGGACCAGCTCGATGCCGCGCGAGCCGACCGCGTCCAGATCGGCCGGATCGACTCCCTCGGCTCCGATCCGCTCGGCGAGGTCGCCGACGTAGTCGCCTTCGTAGCCGTCCGGCGGGGGCTCCGCGCCGGTCATCTTGGCCGCGATCGAGGCGGCGAAGCGCTGGATCTGGCCGCCCGCGTCGTTGACGTAGTACTCGCGGCCCACCTCGTGACCGACCGCCGAGAGCAGCCGCGCCAGGGCGTCGCCGTAGGCGGCGTGGCGGCCACCGCCGACGTGCAGCGGTCCGGTCGGGTTCGCGGAGACGAACTCGACCAGGATCCGCTCGGGGGACTCGGTCGGCGCCGGGCCCAGCGCCTCGTCGCCGGTCAGGGTCGCCATCGCCCGCCGGAACCAAGCGTCGGAGAGGTAGAGGTTGACGAAACCGGGGCCCGCCACCTCGATCCGCTCGAGGCTTCCCTCGGCGCCCAGATGGCCCTCCAGCTCGGCGCTGAGCCGGGCGGCGACGTCGCGCGGGCTTTCGCCGAGCGGCGCCGCAAGCAGCATCGCCGCGTTGGAGCTGTAGTCGCCCAGGTCGGCCTTTGGCGGCCGCTCCAGGGTCGGCTCGGGGCCGCTGGGGTCGCCCTCGCGCAGGGCGCGTGCGGCCCCCCGGACGGCGGCGCGCAGCTCGCCGATCGGGTCGGTGGCGGTCATCGGTGGGTCCCCTGCGTCATCGGGCCCATCGTATGGAGCGCACCGGGGCGAGGGTACGCTGCCGCCCCCCATGCGAATCGCCGCGATCACCGACGTCCACGCCAACCTGCCCGCGCTCGAGGCGACCCTCGCCGCCATCGACGCTGCCGAGGTCGAGGAGATCTGGTGCCTCGGCGACGTCGTCGGCTATGGCGCCCAGCCGGACGAGTGCGCGGAGCTGGTGCGCGAGCGCTGCGCTGTCTGCCTGGTCGGCAACCACGATCTCGCCGTGCTCGGGACGCTCGACGTCGGCGCTTTCTCGGAGGCCGCGGCGGCGGCGGTCTGGTGGACCCGAGACAGGGTCTCGGCGACGACGCTGGAGCTGCTGCGAGACCTGGAGCCGCGCGAGAGCCGTGCTGGGGTGGCGCTCTCTCACGCCTCGCCGCGCGACCCGATCTGGGAGTACGTGCTCTCGACCGAGCAGGCCGACGCCTGTCTCGACGCCCAATCCGAGCGCATCGGACTGATCGGCCACTCGCACGTCGCTCTCTTCTTCGCCCGTCCAGCGGACCCGGAGCACGGCGAGATCCGTGGCGCGGAAGCAGGCGACGGAACCCTGCTGCAGCTCGACGGCGGCGACTGGCTGATCAACCCCGGCAGCGTCGGGCCGCCCCGCGACGGCGACCCCCGCGCCGCCTGGCTCGAGCTCGACACCGAGGAGCTGACGGCGCGCTTCCACCGAGCTGAGTACGACGTTGAGGCAGCCGCCGCCGCGATCGTCGCCGCGGGTCTGCCCCGCCGCCTCGCCGCCCGTCTGCGGGTAGGCCAGTGAACGTCAGATGCAGGCGAAATCCGTGCCCGGAGTCGTTGTCTAGACTCGCCCGAGTGCGCCGCCCAGCCGCATCCCTCCTTGCCCTGACCTTCTGCGGCGTGCTGCTCGTCGCCCTCGCCGGCTGTGGCGAGGAGGACGCGGAGCTGCTGCCCGGCGATACCGCGCGCGAGATAACCGCCAACCTCGACGCCGTCCAGCAGCTCGCCGACGAAGGTGACTGCACGGGCGCCGAAAGCGCCGCCCTACAGGTGGGCGAACAGGTCGAATCGCTGCGCGACGTCGACGCGCGGTTGCAGCGGGCGCTCGCGCAGGGCGCCGAGCGACTGGAGGAAGTGGTGGCGCGCTGCGAGGAAGACCTCGAAACGACCGAACCGGTGCCGTCCGAACTGGAAGCCGACGAGGAAGCGACCGCCGAGCAGCTCGAGAAGGAAGAGGAGCGGGAAGAAAAGGAACAGGAGAAGCTCGAAAAGGAAGAAGAGAAGCAGGCTGAAATCGACGAAGGCGACGAAGGGGAAGGCGGCGGCCCGCCGCCGGTGGCCCCCCAGTCCGAAGCCGAAGGAAACGGCGACGAAGCGGAAGGCGGCGGCCCGCCGCCGGCGGTCGAAGAAGGCGGGACCCCGCCGGGCGGAGTCAGTCCGGCGAACCCGGCGGGCGAAGGCTGATGGCGCCGGAGACGCTTTCGGAGCGATACGAGATCGGCGACCGCCTCGGCTCGGGCGGGATGTCGAACGTCTACCGGGCGACCGACCGCATCCTCGAGCGGACCGTCGCGGTCAAGGTGCTTGCCGAGCATCTCTCAGACGACGAGCGCTTCGTCGCCCGCTTCCGCCGCGAGGCGCTCGCGGTGGCCAAACTGATCCACCCCAACATCGTCCAGGTCTACGACACCGGCGTGGACGAGGGCCGTCACTTCATCGTCATGGAGTACGTCCAGGGCCCCTCCGGAGCGCAACTGCTTAAGCGACAGGGCCCGCTCGACCCCGACGCCGCCGCCGAGGTCGGCATCCAGGCTTGCGCGGGGCTCGATTACGCCCACCGGCGCGGCATCATCCACCGCGACGTCAAGCCCGGGAACCTGATGGTCGACGGCGACCCTGCCAGGGGCCGGCAGATGACCGTGAAACTGACCGACTTCGGGATCGCGCGAGCGATGGAACAGACGCGGATCACCCAGGTCGGCTCGGTCGTGGGGACCGCTGCCTACCTCGCGCCGGAGCAGGTACGCGGCGAGGAGGCGAGCCCGGCGACCGACGTCTACGCGCTGGGCGTCGTCCTCTACCAGTTCCTCACCGGCCGCCTGCCCTACGAGGGTTCGACCCTGGCCGAGCTGGCGGTGCGCCAGCAGAACGAGAGACCCCTGCCCCCCAGCACCTACAACGACGAGGTGCCCGAGAGCCTCGGCGGCGCGGTGCTGCGGGCACTCGAAGGCGACGTCTCGCGCCGCTACGCCAGCGCCGACGAGCTGGCCGGCGGCCTGCGGCTCGGGTTGCGCGGCGAGGACGTGACGCTGCCGCTCGAGGAGGGGACCAGCGCCACCCGGGTCCTGGGCGGCGAGACCGCGACCCGGCCCCTCGACCAGACCGAGCGCACCGAACTGCGACCCGCCTCGCCGACCCGGCGCCCGGCGGCGAGGCCAGCCCCGGTCCCGCCCCCGCCGCCCGCCGTCGCGGCGCCGAGTGGCCCCGCGCGCCGCGGCGCCTTCTCCCGCTTCGTCCGCTTCGTGCTGGCGACCGTCGCCCTCGTCCTGATCGCCGCCGCCGTCGCCGCGGCCGTGATCATGGCCACCGATCAGGCCAGCGGCGTCCACGCCAGCGAAGTCGCGGGCGACTCGGTAGACCGCGTGGTCGAAGAGCTGAAAGAGCTGGTCCGCAGAAATACGGAATAGGCAGCGGGCGGAATCGGCAGCCGGCCCGCCCTAACGGGAGGGCGCCACCAATCTTCCCGCGCTGTGAAGGAACTCGGGCGCCAGGTCGGCTTCGTTCGGCCAGGCGATGCTCTCCCCCTCCAGCCTCACCGCTCGAAAGAGCTCAGGGTCTTCCTTCAGGGGCTCGAACACGGGACCCCAGAGCTCATCCTCGAGGTCGACCACTCTTTCGGTGTCGTCGTTGAATCGGAGCCGCAGCACGAATCCGCCGAGCGGCTCAACCTCGGTGACGCGGATCATTTCGACCTGCTTCGTCATGGCAGCGGATCGATTCTAATGAGGGGCGCTCTTGCTCTCGCTCGGACCCAATTGTCGACTAGCTCCTGCCGGTGCCTCTCTGTCCAAGCCTTCACGAGCCTCGCCTGGCGCCTCGGCAGCCCGCCCACGAAGATCTCTCCGGTCGCGATGTCCACCTTTGCGACCCTCCCTCCGTACTCCGCATGGAAGTGAGGCGCGCCGTGCTCGCTCCAGTACATGCGAATCACGATCCCGTAAAAACTGCTGATCTGGGGCACTCCCCGAGCCAAGCCGGTTCGGGCGCGCGTGTGGTGCGCTGAAAGTCATTTCTTCGTCGCCTAGATGTGTACGAACTTGAACGCTCCTCAGGCCGGAGCGAACGGGCTCGCGCCAGCGAGGATCGCGGCGCTGTACTCGTCGAAGCGGCCGGCGACGATTGCCTCACGGGCGCCGCCTACCAGGTGGCGCATGAAGGTCAGGTTGTGGAGGCAGAGGAGGCGGACGGCGGTCAGCTCCTCGGCGCGGGAGAGGTAGCTGAGGTAATCGCGGTCGTGGTCCATGCAGGCGGGGCAGGGACAGCCGGCGGCGATCGGCTCGCGGTCGCCTTCCCAGCCCGCCTTGCGCAAGTCGAGCCGGAAGCGGTTGGCGGGGTCGGGGACGAGCGCCGTGCCGTGGCGCGCGAGCCGGGTCGGGATCGCACAGTCGAAGATGTCGAGGCCGAGCCCGATGCCGGTCAAGAGGTCGTCGACGTCGCCGATCCCGAGCAGGTGCTTGGGCGCCTCCTCGGGGAGCAGCGGGGCGGTCAGCTCCAGCACTCCCAGCATCTCCTCCTTGTCACGTCCCAGGGTGCCGCCGATCGCCAGGCCGTCGACGCCGGCCTCCGAGACCGCTTGCGCCGACTCGCCGCGAAGATCCTCGTGGACGCCGCCCTGGACGATGCCGAAGACCGCCTGCCGCTCCGGCCCGTTGGCCGCGTGCCAGCCCAAGCAGCGGTCCAGCCACCGGTGCGTGCGCTCCATCGAGCGGGCGGTGTAGTCGCGGTCGGCGTGGTAGGGCGTGCACTCGTCGAAGACGAGCGCGATGTCGGAGCCGAGCTTCGCCTGCACCTCCATCGAGATCTCCGGTGAGAGGAAGAGCGCGCGGCCGTCGCGGTAGGAACGGAAGCGAACTCCCTCCTCCCCGATCGAGACGACCGAGCCGTGCCCGCCGCCCGGCCGGCCGCTCCCCTTGACCTCGTCGGCGACGCCGCCGTGGGCGAGCGAGAAGACCTGGAAGCCGCCCGAGTCGGTGATCAGCGCCCCGTCCCAGCCCATGAAGCCGTGCAGGCCGCCGGCGGCCGCGATCCGGTCGGGTCCCGGCGAGACGAACAGGTGGTAGGTGTTGCCGAGGATCAGCTCGTAACCGAGCTCGGCGACCTCGCGCGACTCCAGGCCGCGGACCGTGCCCTTGGTCGCCAGGGGGATGAAGGCCGGCGTCCGCACCCTTCCGTGCGCCGTATGCAGCGTGCCCGCACGGGCGCTGCCCGCACGGGCCTCGATTTCGAACCTGAGGCGCTCCGGCTCGCTTCTCACGGCCGGAGCGTATGGGGCGGCGACGCTACTCGCCGCCGCCGATCTCGATCCGCGTCGGCTGGCGCTCCTCCGGCTTCGGAATCCTCACCTCGAGGACGCCGCGCTCGAAGTCGGCCTTGACGGCGCTCGCATCGACCCCGTCCGGGAGGTCCAGCGAGCGGGAGAAGCGGCCGAACGAGCGCTCCACCCGGTGGTAGCCCTCCTTGCGGTCCTCGTGCTCGGCCCTGCGCTCGCCCGAGATCGTCAGGACGTTGTCCTTGACCTCGATCTCGAGATCGTCGCGGTCGAGCCCGGGGAGGTCCGCGCGAAGGACGTACTCGTCGTCGGCCTCGACCAGGTCCATCGGCGGGATCCAGCGCCTGGCGACGCTGCCGTTGCCGTTCGAGGCGCCAAGCCCGCGCCCCTGGAAGAAGCCGTCGAAGACGCGGTTCATGTCGCCCTGAAGAAGGTCCAGCTCCCTAGCCGGGTCCCATCTCACAAGTGCCATGTCGCTCACCTCCTACTGCGTCCTAATGCCTGCCAACACAGTATGAAATCTAAGTCGGTCTATGTCAAGGCAAAATTGAGACCGTCAAGCGAGCAGCGAACGGCCGGTCATCGCCTCTGGCTGGGGGATGCCGAGCAGGTCGAGGGCGGTCGGGGCGACATCGGCGAGGATGCCGCCGTCGCGCAGGGAGATGCCCTCGGCGGTGACGACCAGTGGGACCGGGTTGAGCGAGTGCGCCGTGTTTGGCGAGCCGTCGGGCTCGAGCATGTGGTCGCAGTTGCCGTGGTCGGCCGTGACGATGCAGGCGCCGCCGGAGCGCTCGACCGCTGCGACGACTTCGCCGAGGCAGGCATCGACGGTCTCGACCGCCTCGACGGCGGCTGGGATCGAGCCCGTGTGGCCGACCATGTCGGGGTTGGCGAAGTTGATGATCCCGAAGCGGTAGCCGCCCTCAGCCCAGCGCTCGACGAAGGCGTCGGCGGCGCCACGGGCGCTCATCTCGGGCTTGTGGTCGTAGGTCGGAACGTCGCGCGGCGACTCGACCAGGCAGCGCTCCTCCCCCTCCCACTCCTCCTCGCGGCCGCCGTTGAAGAAGTAGGTGACGTGGGCGTACTTCTCGGTCTCGGCGACGTGGAGCTGACGCCCGCCGGCCTCCGAGACGACCTCGGCGAGCGTCGTGCTCGGCCGCGCCTCGGGGAAGGCGACCGGGTACGGCCACCCTTTGCGGTACTCCGTCATCGTCGTCAGGTCGAGCAACGGCCCGCCGCTGCGCGGGAACTCGTCGAAGGCCGGCTCGGCCAGGGCGCGGGTCATCTGCCGCGCCCGGTCTGGTCGGAAGTTGACGAAGATCGCCGCGTCGCCTTCGCGGACACCGTCGTAGCCGCCGATCACGGTCGGCTTCACGAACTCGTCGGTCTCCTCGCGCTCGTAGGAGGTCGCGATCGCCTCCTCGCTGCTGCTGGCGCGCAGGCCCTCGCCGTGGACGATCGCGTCGTATGCGAGCTTGGTCCGCTCCCAGCGCGTGTCGCGGTCCATCGCGTAGTAGCGTCCACCGACCGTGCCGATCCGGCCCGCCTGCCGCAGCCAGCGCTCCAGCTCCCCCAGGTAGCCGCGACCGCCCTGCGGCAGGGTGTCGCGGCCGTCGGTGAAGGCGTGGAAGACGACGTCGGGGACGCCCTCCTGCGTCGCCAGCTCGATCGTCGCCTCGAGGTGCTCCCAGCCCGAGTGAACCCCGCCATCGGAAACGAGGCCGAGCAGGTGGAGGCGGCCGGTGCCGGTGCGCGCCCGCTCGCAGGCCGCCAGCAGCGCCTCGTTGTCGAAGAAGCTGCCGTCGGCGATCGCGTCGTCGATCCGGGCCAGGTCCTGCTTGACGATGGCGCCCGCGCCTAGGTTGAGGTGGCCGACCTCCGAGTTGCCCATCTGGCCGTCCGGCAGGCCGACGTCACGGCCCTGCGCCGAGAGCTGCGTGTGAGGGAACTCGTTCCAGAGCCGGTCGAAGACCGGCGTCTGGGCGAGTGAGATCGCGTTGCCCGGTCCCGGCGGCGCCAGCCCCCAGCCGTCGAGGATGAGGAGGACGAGGGAGGGAACGGTCAACGCTGGACCTTCCGGTGCGCCTTTTGTTGGCCTGAACACCAAAAGGCGCAGCGGAAGCTCATGCGGCCTCCACTATCGCGGCGAAGTCCTCCGGATCGAGGCTGGCGCCTCCGACGAGCGCGCCGTCGATGTCCGGTTGGGCCAAGAGCTCGGCCGCGTTGGCGGGCTTGACCGAGCCGCCGTAGAGGATGCGGACGCTGTCGGCGTCGGCTCCCTGCATGCGCAGCGAGTCTCGAATGAAGGCGATCGTCTCCTGCGCCTGCTCTGGCGTCGCGGTGCGGCCGGTACCGATCGCCCAGATCGGCTCGTAGGCGATCACCACGTCGGCGATCCGCTCGGGCGCGACGTCCGCCAAATCGGCCCGGAGTTGCTGGACGAGCACGGCGTCGGTCTGCTCGGCGTCGCGGGCCTCCTCGCTCTCGCCGATGCAGAGGATCGGCTCGAGGCCGGCGGCGAGCGCCGCCGGCACCTTGCGGGCCAGCACCTCGTCGGTCTCGTTGAAGTACTGGCGCCGCTCGGAGTGGCCGAGGACGACCGCCTCGACGGCGAGCTCGACCAGCATCTGGGCCGAGACCTCGCCGGTGAAGGCGCCCGACTCCTCCTCGTGCAGGTTCTGGGCGGCGACCTTGAGCGCGGTGCCGTAGCGGCGCTCGACCACGGCGGTCAGCGCCGTGAACGGCGGGCAGATGACGACGTCGTGCTGCGTCGCTGCGATCCGCGGCAGCAGCGCGTCGACGAACTCCGCCGCCTCGGCGACCGTCTTGTGCATCTTCCAGTTGGCGGCGAGGTAGGGGATTCGTTCAGGCATCGCGCAACGCCTCCACGCCCGGCAGCTTCTTTCCCTCCAGTAGCTCCAACGAGGCACCTCCTCCGGTCGAGACCCAGTCCACTTGCTCGGCGAGGCCGAACTGGTGCAGCGCGGCGACCGAGTCGCCGCCACCGACCACCGTCGTCCCCGGCGCGGCCGCCACCGCCTCGGCGACGCGGCGGGTGCCGGCCGCGAACGGCTCCAGCTCGAAGGCGCCCATCGGCCCGTTCCAGAGGACCGTTCCGGCGCCGCCGATGGCCTCCGCGTAGCGCTCGGCCGTGCGGGGACCGATGTCAAGGCCCATCCAGCCGTCGGGCACCTCGACCCCAGCGCTCTCGCGGCGCTCGGTGTCGGCGTCGAAGCTCTCGCCGAGAACCAGGTCGGCCGGCAACATCAGCTCGCACTCGCTCGACTCGGCCCGCCGCAGCGCCTCCTCGGCCAGGTTCACCCCCTCCTCCTCGACCAGCGAGTCGCCGGTCGCGATCCCCTGGGCGCGGAAGAAGCTGAAGCACATCGCGCCGCCGATCAGGATCCGGTCGGCGACTTCGAGGAAGCGGTCGATGACGCCGACCTTGTCGGAGACCTTGGCGCCGCCGAGCACCACGACCAAAGGCCGCTCGGGCGACTCGACCACCCGCGTCAGCTCGCTCACCTCGCGCTCCAACAACAGGCCGGCGTAGCCGGGC
The DNA here is from genome assembly GCA_036399875.1 of Solirubrobacterales bacterium. Classification (GTDB taxonomy): domain Bacteria; phylum Actinomycetota; class Thermoleophilia; order Solirubrobacterales; family 70-9; genus VRUE01. The sequence goes on along the minus strand of DASWMG010000119.1, from coordinate 4,023 downwards.
AGGCGATGGGCGACTCCCTCGGTGCTGGCGTGGGCGCGGTGGGCTGCGCCGAAAGCGTCGTTCACGTAGAGATCGGCGAGCCCCGCCAGGGCGGCGGCCAGCTCGGGATCGTCCTCGGTCTCGCCCGGCTCGAAGCGGACGTTCTCCAGCAGCAACACGTCGCCGCCGCTCAGCCCGCTCGCCAGCGACTCGACCTGCTCGCCGCGCACGGCGGGCGCCAGCTCGACCTCGGCGTCGAGCAGCTCCGAGAGCCGCCTGGCCACCGGCCGCAGCGAAAGCTCCGCGACGACCTTGCCCTTCGGCCGCCCCAGGTGCGAGACGAGGACCAGCGCCGCGCCGCGCTCGCGGAGCAGCTCGATCGTCGGCAGCGCGGCGCGGATGCGCGTGTCGTCGGTGACCTCGCCGCCGTCGAGCGGCACGTTGAAGTCGACGCGGACCAGGACCCGCTTCCCGGCGACCTCCGCCTCGCGGACGCTCTGCTTCGCGAAGCTCATCCCCCGGCCCGAGCGGCTCAGAGGACCTTGCCCGCCAGCTCGACGCAGCGGTTCGAGTAGCCCCACTCGTTGTCGTACCAGGTGACCGCCTTGATCATCTTGCCGTCCCCGATCGCCATCGTCTGCCCGGCGTCGAAGATCGAGGAGTGCGGGTCGCGGACGATGTCGGTCGAGACGATCGGGTCCTCGGTGTAGGCGAGGATGCCCTTCAGCGGGCCTTCGGCCGCCGCCTTGACCGCGGCGTTGACGGCGTCCGGGTCGGTCGGGCTCGACGGGGTGAAGGTGAGGTCGACGACGGAGCCGGTGGCGACCGGCGCCCGCATCGCGAAGCCGTTCAGCTTGCCGTTCAGCTCCGGCAGGACCAGCCCGACCGCCTTGGCCGCGCCGGTCGTGGTCGGGATCAGGTTGAGCGCAGCCGCCCGCGCCCGCCGCAGGTCCTTGTGCGGCATGTCCTGGAGCCGCTGGTCGGCCGTGTAGGCGTGGATCGTCGTCATCAGGCCCTGCTCGATCCCGAACTCCTCGTGCAGCACCTTCGCCAGCGGCGCGAGGCAGTTGGTCGTGCAGGAGGCGTTGGAGATGATGTGGTGCTGGTCGCGGTCGTAGGTGTCGAAGTTGACCCCCAGCGCCACCGTCACGTCCGGCTCCTTGGCGGGGGCGGAGATGATCACCTTCTGAGCGCCGGCCTCGAGGTGCTTGGCGGCGTCGGCGCGGGCGGTGAAGAGACCGGTCGACTCAATCACCACGTCGACCCCGAGGTCGCCCCAGGGCAGCGCCGCGGGGTCGCGCTCGGAGAGCACCTTCAGCTCCTTGCCGTCGACCGAGATCGAGGCGTCGCCGGCCTCGACCTCGCCCGGGAAACGGCCGAGGATCGAGTCGTACTTGAGCAGGTGGGCGAGGGTCCCGGGGTCGGTGAGGTCGTTGACCGCGACGAAGTCGAGGTCCGCCCCCGCCGCCTGCGCCGCGCGGAAGACGTTGCGCCCAATGCGGCCGAAGCCGTTGATGCCGACCTTCACTGCCATCGAAGAGACCCTCCTGGAATCGTTGTTGACCTGAACGCTAGCGCTGCTAATCGCTGCCGACCGTGACCTCGATCTCGTACCCATCGGGGTCCGTGAGGAACGCCGAGTAGGAGCCCGAGCCGTGCGAGCGCCGCTCGCCGGGGTCGCTGACGCTCTTGCCGCCAGCGCCGACCCCGGCCTCCCACGCCGCCTTGACGGCGACGATCCCCAGCCCGGTGAAGCTGAGCAGGCCGAAGCCCGGTTTGGCGTCGTGATGGTCGGAGATGAAGAACACCGGTTTGGCGATGCCCCAGCCGATCGTCCCTTCCTTGTCGAAGTGGCGTCGCCACCCGAGCGGCGCCAGCAGGGCGTCGTAGAACGCCGCGCTGCGCTCCAGGTTCGAGACCTCCAAGAGGACGTGGTGCAGCATCGCGCCGGGAGGCTATAGGGCGACGCCGCGGGCAAGTGTGCTCCCTTTCCCGTCATATAGACGGGAAACGGAGCAAGCATCAGCCGGTGCGCGGCGTCCAGCGGAAGCGGCGCGCGGCGATGAGCAGACCCGCCGCGCCCCAGGCGGCGACGATCGCCAGGTGGCCCCACTCGAAGGCCGAGCCGCCGCCGGCGGGAACGTAGGCGCTGAAGAACGCCTCGAAGAAGTGGCGCACCGGGAAGAGATCGGCGAAGTGGATGACGCCGCTCGGCAACTGATCGTCGGGGATGAAGACACCGGAGAGGAAGTAGAGCGGCAGGAGGAGGGCGTTGACGATCGGGGCGGCGGCGTCCTGCGAGGGGATCGCCGCGGTCAGCGCGATGCCGAGGCAGCAGAAGGCGGCCGCGCCGACGACTAGGGCCGTCACGATCGCCGGCAGGCGGTCCCAAGGAACGTCGACGCCGTAGGCGACGCGGCCGAGCGCCGCGATCAGAACCAGCATCATCAGCGCGACGACGATCGAGTTGCCGACCCGGCCCGCGATGAAGACCCAGGGCGGCATCGGCGTGCCCCGGCCGCGCTTCAGCCTCCCGTCCTCGCGGGCGATGACCAGCGACATCGCCAGCGACTGCATCGTCGCCGAGATCACCGAGAGGGTGACGATCGCGGGAACGTAATAGGTCGTCGTCTCGATCCCGCCGCCCACGTCCACGGTCTCGTCGCCGAAGACGGTCGCGAAGATCAGCAGCAGGATGACCGGGAAGGCGACCGTGAAGAAGACCGAGGCGGGGTTGCGCCAGAAGGCCTTCTGGTCGTAGCGGAACTGGTGGGCGACGAGGGCGAGGCCGCTCATCGCGAGGACTCCGCCTCGGCGCCGGCCGCCTCGCCCTCCGCCGTCAGGGCGAGGTAGACGTCTTCGAGGTCGGGCCGGGTCACTTCCAGGTTCTCCAGCGCCAGCTGCTCGCGCAGCGCCCGCTCGGTCAGCTCGTGCAGGGCCTCGACCGGCCGGTCGGTCTCAACCGAGATCTGCTCGCCGCCAAGGCGGTAGCTAATCGTCGTCGGCAGGTTCTCGCGGTCGCCGAGGTCGTCCGGCGTGCCGCGCGCGACCACCCGGCCTGCCGCGATCACCGCCACCCGGTCGGCGAGCCGCTGCGCCTCGTCCATGTAATGGGTGGTGAGGAAGACGGTCTTGCCGAGGTCGCGCAAGCCGGCGATCGTGTCCCAGGTGTGGCGGCGCGCCGACGGGTCGAAACCGGTCGTCGGCTCGTCGAGGAAGAGCAGCTCGGGGTCGCCGATCAGCGCCAGGCCGACGTCGAGGCGGCGCTGCTGGCCGCCGGAGAGGGCGCCGGTGCGCGCGTCCGCCTTCGCCGCCAGGCCGACCAGCTCGACCGTCTCGTCGATCGGCCGCGGCGCCTGGAAGTAGCCGGCGTAGAGCTCGAGCGACTCGCGCACGGTCAGGTAGGGGTCGAGCCGGCAGCTCTGCAGGACGATCCCGATCCGCTCGCGCCAAGCGCCGCCGGCGTGCTGAGGGTCCTCGCCGAGCACGCTGACCTCGCCGCCGTCGCGCTCCCGGTAGCCCTCGAGGATCTCGACCGTGGTCGTCTTGCCGGCGCCGTTGGGGCCGAGGAAGGCGAAGACCTCGCCGCGCCGCACGTCGAGGTCGATGCCGCGGACCGCTTCGAGGTCGCCGTAGCGCTTGCGCAGTCCGCGCACCGAGATGACGGGGGTGGAGTCCTCCAAGGCCGGGCGATTCTAGGTCCGGGCGCGAGCAGCGGTCCCGGCGCCGTCGAGCTCGACGTCGCGGTGCTTGACCCGGACGACAACGTCGTCGCGCCCCTCGAGGGCGCGGCGAATGCGATCGGCGACCGTCACCGAGCGGTGCCTGCCGCCGGTGCAGCCGACCGCGATCGTCAGGTGGCTCTTGCCCTCGGTGACGTAGGCGGGGACGAGGAACTCGAGCAGCGGCAGCAGGCGGCCGTAGAACTCGCCCGCCTGGGTGCCGTTCTCGACGTAGGCGCGAACCTCCTCGTCCATCCCGGTCATCGGCCGCAGCTCCTTGTCGTAGTAGGGATTCGGGAGGAAGCGCACGTCGAGGGTGAGG
>DASWMG010000118.1:0-3289 GCA_036399875.1 Solirubrobacterales bacterium | reverse complement strand
CCCGCTCCTCGGCGGAGGAGCGCGGCGACGAGGCGCGGCCGAAGACCGGCGTGCCGCTCGGCCGCGGCGTCGTCAACCCGGTCAACGGCGAGGAGATTCCGATGTACGTCGCCGACTACGTGCTGATGGAGTACGGGACGGGCGCGATCATGGCCGTCCCCGCCCACGACACGCGCGACTACGAGTTCGCCAAGGCCTTCGACCTGCCGGTGCGGCGGGTGATCGAGGGCGAAGACGAGGAGACCGCCCGCGACGCCGAGGGCCTGCCCTACCCGGGCGACGGCGCGATGACCGGCTCCGGCCGCTTCGACGGCAGGGGCAACCGCGAGGCTTACGAGGAGATCGTCGCCTGGTTGAGCGAAGAGGGCCGCGGCGAAGCCTCGGTCAACTACCGGCTGCGGGACTGGCTGGTCTCCCGCCAGCGCTACTGGGGCGCGCCGATCCCTGTCGTGTACTGCGAGGGGTGCGGGGAGAAGGGCGCCCCCGCGATCGTCCCCGTCCCCGACGACCAGTTGCCGGTCGAGCTGCCCGAGATCGACGACTACGCGCCGCGGGGCCGCAGCCCGCTGGCGGCGGCCGAGGAGTGGGTCGCGACCGAGTGCCCGCGCTGCGGCGGCCCGGCCCGGCGTGAGACCGACACGATGGACACCTTCGTCGACTCCTCCTGGTACTTCATCCGCTACCTCGACTCGCGCAACGAGGAGGCCGCCTGGGACCGCGACGCGGCCGACCACTGGCTGCCGGTCGACCAGTACATCGGCGGGGTCGAGCACGCGATCCTGCACCTGATGTACGCGCGCTTCTTCACCAAGGCGCTTTTCGATCTGGGTCAGCTCGGCGTGCAAGAGCCGTTCGCCAACCTCTTCACCCAGGGGATGATCACCCGCGACGGCGCCAAGATGTCGAAGTCGAAGGGCAACACGGTCAGCCCGGCCGAGTACGTCGAGCGCTACGGGGCCGACACCGCCCGCACCTACGTCTGCTTCATGGGGCCGCCCGAGCGCGGCGGCGACTGGTCCGACGAGGGGGTGGAGGGGGTCAATCGCTTCCTCTCGCGGCTCTGGCGGCTCTGCGAGGAGGTCGAGCAGCGGGCCGACGGGCCTGAAACCGCGCCGGTTGCGACGGAGGTCGGCCCGTCGGCGGAGGGCGACGCCCGCGCCCTGCTCGCCAAGGCTCACTGGGCGATCGACAAGGCGACCCGCGACTTCCAGCGCGGCTTCCAGTTCAACACGGCGATCGCCGCCGTGATGGAGCTGGTCAACGACGCCTACCGCGTCAAGGACGACCTCTACGGCGACGAGCAGGGGACCGCGGCGGTGCGGTTCGCGACCGTGACCGCGGCCTCGTTGATCGTCCCGTTCGCGCCCCACCTCGGCGCCGAGGTCTGGGAGCGGCTCGTCGGCGGCCGCGTCTGGGAGACGCCCTGGCCGACTCCCGACCCCGACCTGCTGAGCAGCGACACGGTCACCCTCATCGTCCAGGTCAACGGCAAGCTGCGCGACCGGATCGAGGCAGCGGCCGACGCGCCCGAATCCGAGCTGCTCGAGCTGGCGCGGGCGAGCGAGAAGGTGCGGCGACACCTCGACGGCAAGGAGGTCGTCAAGGAGATAGTCGTGCCGGGCAAGCTCGTCAACCTCGTCGTGCGCTGAGGCCGCGGAGACCGGCTCCTCCACGACCTCGATTCCTCCATCTGGTACAAAGCGCCCGCAATGCTGGTGAAACGCCTAGGGGACGCCCCGGTGGAGGAGTGGCACAAGCTCCGTTGCCACGTGCTCATGGACGCGGGCGAACTGGGCGCGCGCAACATGTCGGTGACCTGGCTCGAGGTTCCGGCCGGAGCCGAGCAGACGCTGCGCTCCGACGAGGGCGGCGAGCAGGTCTACGTCGTCGTCCGCGGCAGCGGCTCGATGTCGGTGGTGGGGGACACCCAGGACATCGAGGAGGGGGACCTGATCCTGGTGCCGCCGGCGACCGACCACTCGATCGCCAACGACGGCGACGAGGCGCTCGCCTGCGTCTCGGTCCAGTCGCCGCCGGTGGCGGCGGCCGAGCTGTACAGCGACCAGCTCGCCGAGGTCGCCGGCTACGACGAAGAAGACTGACTTAGGCGTCACAGACTTTTTGAAGTCCGCGCACCACGTGCGCGCCTCGCCCTGGCAGCGTCAGGGGCGTGCCGGACCTTTCGAGATCGCAGCTGTTCGTCTACGGGGCCGTGGCGATCGCGCTGCTGCTCGTCGGCGCGCGGTCGATCCGCGCCGAGGGGAGAGGGGAGTCGTTCGGAGCGAGCGCTTCCTTCAGCTCGGACGCTGACGCCGGAGGGGCGATCCGCTTCGACAGCACCGGCCCCGACCTGGTGGTCGACGTGGCCGGCGCCGTCCAGGACCCCGGCGTCTACCGGTTGCCGGCGGGCTCACGGGTGGTCGACGCCCTGGCGCGGGCGGGCGGTCCGTCGGGGGGAGCGAGGCTCGAGGCGATCAACCGCGCCGCGCGGCTCGTCGACGGCCAGCAGGTGGTCGTGCCGAAGCGGGTTGCCGGCGCGCCGGCGCTCAGCGGCTCCCTCGGCGCCCCCGCCGAAGCCGGGCCGATCAGCCTCGGCAGTGCCACGGTCGAGCAGCTCGACACGATCGACGGCATCGGCCCGGTCACCGCCGAGAAGATCGTCGAATACCGCGACCAGCATGGCGGCCTCGCCTCGGTCGACCAGCTCGACGAGGTGAGCGGAATCGGGCCGGCGACGATGGAGTCGCTGCGGGCGCGGTTGCAGCCCTAGGTCGTGGCACGGCGCTTTCCCCTCGCCGCTGCGCTCCTGGTGCTCGGAGTCGGCCTGCTCAGCCTGCTCACGATCGAGCGTGCGCCGGAACTACGCGAGCGCGCCAGCGGCGCCCTTGGCGAGGGGGTGCCCGCTCGCGAGGCGGCGCTGGCGCGCGGCTTCGTGCTCGGCGAAGACGAGGCGATCGACGCCGTCACTGAGGAGGACTTCCGCCGCTCCGGGCTGAGCCACCTGCTCGCCGTCTCGGGCCAGAACGTGGCGCTGCTCGCCCTACTGGCGATGCCGGTCCTGGCGGCGTTCGGGCTGCCGCTGCGGACGCGGCTGGTCTGGCTCCTCGGCGCGGTCGCGGTCTACGTGCCGCTGGCCGGCGCCGGGCCGTCGATCCAGCGGGCCGGGGTGATGGGCGCCCTCAACGTCTTGGCGCTGCTGGCGGGGCGCCGCGCCTCGCGCTTCTACGCGCTCGCGGTGGCCGCCATCGTCACGCTGGCGATCGACCCGCGCATCGGCGCCGACGTCGGC
>DASWMG010000117.1:0-1694 GCA_036399875.1 Solirubrobacterales bacterium | reverse complement strand
CCCACGGCGCTGCTCGAGTGTGACCTCGCCGAGCCGACCCTCGCCGGCGATCTCGGCGTCGCGGTCGCGCCCGGGCTGGGCGAGTACCTGCGCGGCGAGGTCGAGGCCGCGCGGATTCTGAGGCCGCTGGTCCTGGCCGGGCCGGGCTCCGCCTCGGCGCGGGAGCCGCTCGTCTGCGTCGTCGCCGGCAGGCGGGACGAGGACGGCGAGGCGCTGCTCGCCTCCGACGGATTTCGCCAGGCGGTCGCCGGTCTGCGCGACGCCCACGAGCTCGTCGTCATAGAGGGCCCGCCCAGCTCAGTCGCGCCCGCGACGTTGTTCGCCGTCGCCAGCCGAGCCGACGCGACGCTGCTGTGCCTGGGGAGCGGGGAGGACCTGCCCGCTCTGCCGGTTGAGCTCGCCGGCGTGATCCGGCAGCTCTAGTCCGGGCTCCAGCTCAGAGGTCGTAGCGGGCGAGGTCCGCGTCGAGCCGCTCCGCGTCGTCCTCCTTCTGCGGTGGCGGTCGGTCCGGATCGCGCTCGCCGCTGCGACGCCACCGCCTCAGGCCGATCCCGAGGCTGACGACGGCGACGGCGAAGGCGATCGCCGGGACGAGGTAGGCCGAGAGGGTGAAGCCCGATCCCTCCGGGGTGGCCAGGACCCGCCGGCCGTACTCGGCGACGAGCGCGTCCTTGACCTCGTCCTTGCTGGCGCCCGCATCGACGAGCCTCTTTATGAAGACGCGCTGGCGCTCGGCCTGTGGCGAGCTGGAGAGCTCCAGCAGCGTTCCGCAGATTGGGCACATCACCTCGTCTTCGAGGTCGGCGAGGCTCGTCTGAGGCGCGGCGGTGGCCGGCGCGGCAACCGTGAGAGCCAGGAGAACGACGAAGGTCCAGGCGCGTGTCATCCGCGTCCCTCCACGAGCGGCACGACCCGCTCCGCCAGGAAGCGATCGTCGACCGGCCCGCGCCAGATCAGCGCCAGGCGTCCCCGCGGATCGACCAGGAAGTTCTCCGGAACGCCGGTCGAGCCGAACGCCTCGCTGCGCTCGTCGCCGACCGACCGCAGTTGCGGGTAGGTGAGGCCGAACTCGCGCACGAAGGCGGTCGCGTCGGCGCTGTTGTCCTGGACGTCGATGCCCAGCACGGTCACGCCTCGGTCGCGAAAGACCTGCCAGAAGCGCTCCAGGTCGGGCGCCTCGTCGCGGCAGGGATCGCACCAGGACGCCCACAGGTTGACCAGGACCCAGCGTCCTCGGTAGTCGCCGATCGAGCCCTCGCCGCCGCCGACCAGCGCCGGCAGCTCGCGGTCAGGCACGGGGTCCCCGAGCGCGATCGTCGTCTCGCCCTTGCTGAGCAGGCCAAAACCGAGCAGGCCGATCACGGCCAGCACGGCGAGGGTGGCGAGGAAGGCGCGGGCGCTCACGGCTCGCCTAGGTTATTCCGGCGTTCGCCTCTCCCTGGTCGTAGAATCGCCCTGCGCGGACGTAGCTCAGTTGGTAGAGCGCGAGCTTCCCAAGCTCGAGGTCGCGGGTTCGAGACCCGTCGTCCGCTTCTCGGCGGGCTCCAGCGCGGTTTCGCTGGCGTCCAGGGCGCGGTAGAAGTGCTCGACCGCGCCGCGCACCTGGCGTTCGCGCACGATCTCGATCAGGCCGGCCTTGGCCAGGGCGGTGACGTGGTAGTTGACCGTGCTGAGCGGCGCCTGGAGCTCGAGGC
>DASWMG010000116.1:0-9562 GCA_036399875.1 Solirubrobacterales bacterium | reverse complement strand
GACGGCGCCGATCACGCGCTCGGCGCGGCGGCGCTCGCGAGCGTCGTCCACCGCCTGAAGGGCTCGCCAGCCCTCCTCCCACTGGAAGAGCGCGTTCTCAAGCGGGTAGGCCATGCGTGCGAGGCTACCCGGGCTGTTGGGGCACGTAACGAAGCGGGGCGTTGCGGGGGCCGCAGGCGGCGGCCGAGAGGCGGCCGCGCACGCGCCATACCGTCACCTGGCCGCTGCGCTGGATCGGCCGCACCGCCCGCTCGCCCCGCAGCCAGCCGGCCTCGGGCGAGCGGATCGGCTGGTCGGTCTCGATGAAGTTGAGGAACGGCGCGGTGACCAGGTAGTCGAGGTCGGCCTCGTTGACGGCGGCCCGGAAGCCGCGGCAGGCGGGGATCGCGTTGAAGGCGCCGTGCGGCCCCTTTTCCCCCAGGTACGCGACCTCGTTGGAGAGGTCGGTGCCGTAGAAGCCGTAGCCGAGGAAGCCGGCGGTGGTGCCGGCGAGGCCGATGCGGGCGTCCTCGACGCCGCGGGCCAAGCGGTAGGCCGAGTCGAGCTTCATGCCGGGGATGGCGGTCCCCGGGTCGGCGTTGGCGAAGCGGTCCTCGAGGTAGGAGCGCTGGACCGGATAGCCGATCGCGGCGAGGAGGAGGGCGAGCGTGGCGAAGCCGGCGACCACGGCCGCGCGCGGCGCGCCCCGGTGGCGGCCGTAGAGCAGGGCGGCGGGAACGAGGACGAAGACCAGCGCGATAGCCCAGGCGCCGAGACGGTCGGGGTCGCGCAGCACCGCGTCGAGGCGGTTGGTGACGACGAACACGACCAGAAGCGCCCCCAGCGCCAATGCGTGCTCCGTTATGGGTCTATAGGACCGGAAACGGAGCACGCGTCCAACCGCGACGGGCAAGAGGGCGAGGCCGGCGAGCAGGGCTGGAACCGCGTAGCGGAGGTTGATCCCGAAACCCTCGGGGGCGCCCTCGGCGCCGGCGGCGGTGAGCGGGGTGAAGAGGTAGGCGAGGAGGCCGAAGAGGGCCACGCCGCCCATCCAGCGCAGGACTCGGTCGCGGCCCCAGAGCAGTGCGGTCAGGGCGCCCGCGACGGCAGCGGCGAGCACCACCGGCCAGAGGACGCCGAACGCCTGGTGCAGCTCCGGCGCGAAGTACTCCCTCCAGACACCGGTGTCGGTCGCGTAGTGGGCGACGCCGAAGTCGGGCCGGCCGCTCTGCAGCCGCTCCGGGTGCGGCAGCGAGATCGGCCCCAGGCTCTCCAGCTGCGGCAGGGGGTTGCCGGCGGCGATCAGGTTGCGCAGGAACCAGAAGCCGCCGCCCGCGAGAGCGGCGGCGAACCACCAGGCGGCCGCCGTCCAGCGTCTGCCGGCGGGCGCGAGCGCGACCACCGCCAAGGTCAGCGCCGCCGCCATCGCCAGGGCGGTCGACTTGGTTCCAACGGCGAGGCCGGTGGCGAGTCCGGCCGCCGCTATGGACCAGTTGAGGGACGAGGGGCGGCGGTCGGCCCAGGCGTTCACGAGGATCGCGATGGCGGCGAGGAGCAGAGCGGCCGCCATGACGTCGTTCTTGGCCGCCCCCGGCTCCCTGACGACCAACGTGTGACTGGAGAGCAGGATCGCCACGGCGACCACACTCAGGTCGCCCCTCCCCCACGGCCGCCCAATACACCAGGCCGCCAGGAAGGCCATCCCGAGCCAGCCGAAGTTCAAGAACAGCGAAAGGGTGTCCCGGTCCGTCAGCAGGATCCCGACCGCATGCAGAAGCTCTGAATTCTGCGGGTAGAACCAGTTCGTAAAAACCGTCTCGGTGTGATGTAAGCCCGTGACGGAGTGGTGCTTGGCCATCTCAACCGCAAAGGGCTGGTGGTACCAGAGGCTGTCGAAGTTGAAGATGCCTCGATTGAGCGCATCCACCGCGGTCAGCCCCCAGTCGGCGAACACGACGGCGACGACAGCCACCGCGACGGCGACGGACCAACTCGTGGGCCATCCTCCGCTTCGGCCGGCGGGTGGCGTCGTAGGGGGAACCGCCCCTGAGGACGCTTCAGCGACCGGAAGGGGCGGTGGGTCCCCTGCGGCGACAGGACCCGCCGGGAGAAACGCGAGGACCCCCGCCAGTCCCACCGCCACCCCCACGAGCGCCCCGCCGTACAGCAGCCCGACGACGCCCAGCAGCTCTGCGATCCAGATCAGAAGCGCGACGCCGACAACAGCGTCGACGAGGTGCGCCGGCGCGCCCTCCCAGTCAGGGAGGAAGCGTCGTCGCACCCGCATCGCCGCGAACCCAAGCGAGCCGACGAGCACCGCCAGTAGCGCCACGCTGAGGACATACGACCCGCCACTAACCATCGTGGATCACCCGGCCCTCGCCGAGCCCGCGTCCGTCAGCCGCCGAGGCCGCGGACGACGATCGGCGTCTCGCCTTCGGCGACCATGCCCTGGGCGCGCGCCCTGCGGGCGATCTCGATCGGGTCGTCGGCGCTCTGAATGCGTCGGTGCAGGCGCTTGTTCTCGTGCAGCAGGTCGTGGAATTCGGCTTTGGCTGCCGTCGTCGCACTGTAGGTCTTGACGAGATCGATCGCCGGATGCAGGTAGGAGTAGAGGACGGCGGCAAGGACGAACGTGAGGGCGACGCGGCCGACGCGGTCCCAGCGGACGCGGCTGCCGCCGTTGCGCGGGCCCGGCCTGCGGCGGGCGGCGGGGCGGCGTTTGGGCTTGGAGGCGGTCGACGGCCGGCTCCGGGCGCTCGTCTTCCGGGGCCGGGCGGACGCTGCCATACCCGGTCCTACGCGGCGGAGCGCCGCATTCCTGCATCTAGGAGCTGCGCTGGGCGAAGGCGTTCAGGCCCGGGAACTCGGCCGCCTCGCCCAGCTCCTCCTCGATCCGCAGGAGCCGGTTGTACTTGGCGACGCGATCGGAGCGCGACGGCGCCCCGGTCTTGATCTGGCCGGCGCCGGTGGCGACGGCGAGGTCGGCGATCGTCGTGTCCTCGGTCTCGCCCGAGCGATGCGAGATCACGGCGCTGTAGCCGGCGTCGCGGGCGACCCGGATCGCCTCCAGGGTCTCGGTCAGGGTGCCGATCTGGTTGACCTTGACCAGGATCGAGTTGCCGACACCGAGCTCGATCCCGCGCCGCAGCCGCTCCGGGTTGGTGACGAAGAGGTCGTCGCCGACCAGCTGGACTTTGTCGCCGACGCGCTCGGTCAGCAGCTTCCAGCCGTCCCAGTCCTCCTCGTTCATGCCGTCCTCGATCGAGACGATCGGGTAGCGCGAGCAGGCGTCGGCCCAGTAGGCGGCCATCTCCTCCGCCGACAGCGAGCGACCCTCGTGCTCCAAAACGTAGGCGCCGCCCTCGTAGACCTCGCTGGTCGCCGGGTCGAGCGCGATGAAGACGTCGGCGCCGGGCTCGTAGCCGGCCGCCTCGACGCCGGCCAGCACGGCCTGGAGCGCCGCCTCGTTGGAGTCGAGGTCCGGCGCGAAGCCCCCCTCGTCCCCTACCGCGGTCGAGAGGCCCTTCGAGCCGAGGCTCTTCTTCAGCGCGTGGAAAACCTCCGTGCCGACCCGCAGGCACTCCGAGAAGCTCGACGCCCCGGCCGGCACCACCATGAACTCCTGGAAGTCGACCGAGTTGTCGGCGTGGGCGCCGCCGTTGAGCACGTTCATCATCGGCACCGGCAGCACGGTCGGCTCGCCGCCGCCGTAGAGGTCCGCCAGGTAGCCGTAGAGCGGCAGGCCCGCGTCGGCCGCGGCGGCGCGGGCGGCGGCCAGCGATACGCCGAGGATCGCGTTGGCGCCGAGCCGGCCCTTGTTGGGCGTTCCGTCCAGCTCGATCATCGTCTGGTCGAGAGCCCGCTGCTCGGCGGCGCGGGCGCCGCTCAGCGCCTTGGCGACCTCGCCGTTGACGTTCTCCACCGCGCGCGAGACGCCCTTGCCGGCCCAGGCCTCGCCCCCGTCGCGCAGCTCGACCGCCTCGAACTCGCCGGTCGAGGCGCCCGACGGCACGGCCGCCAGGCCACGGGCGCCCGAGTCGAGCACGACTTCCACCTCGACGGTGGGATTGCCGCGCGAGTCGAGGATCTGGCGCGCGTGAATGGAGGCGATGGCGCTCATACCGAGGGGCGCGGCAGTCTATTCGGCGAGGGGGACTATTCGCCGGTCGGCGGCGGCACGGCGCCCCCGCCCGGGAGACCCGTCGGCGGCGCTTCCGGAGCTTTTTCCTCGCCCGGCGGGTGCGGCCGCTGCGCCTTCGGTTCGCCCTGCGGGGCCAGCGGCGTCACCGAGCCAGGCACGGCCGGGACCATCTGGAAGACCGGCGCCGGGCAGGCTTCCGGCCGGCCGCCTTTCGGGTCCTCTTCGTAGCAGGACGGGGGCGCGGTGGCGGGGCGGCCGTCGCTCTCGTAGTTGGCGCAACGAGGCGACAAGTAGTCGTCGGCGCAGAACGTGCGCGCGACCCACCTTGCGTTGAAGTCTTCGACGAAGCCGCTGAACTTTTCCTGTTCGAGCTGCTGGCCGAGTTGGCTGCTGATCTGGCCGGAGACTTTGCTCAGCGGTTCCACCGTTTCCTCCGCAGCCGACTGCACTTCGAAGACGACGAAGCCGCGCGGCGCTTTCAACGGCCCGACGAGCTGTCCTTCCGGCGCGTCGAAGACTTCCGCGCCGAGCGGTTCTTCGAGCGTGCCTTCGGTGACTTTTTTCTGCAGGCCGCCTTTGTCTTTCGTCGTCGCGTCCTCGGAGAATTCTTTGGCGACCCGGCTCCAGTCGCCCGCCGTGTTGCCTTCTTCGAGGCTGGCCAGCGCTTTTTCGGCCTTCTCCTCTTCTTTGTTGACGATCAGGCGGATGTCGCGGCTCGGCGGTTTCGTGAACTGGGTCGCCTTCGCGGCCTCGTAATAGTTTTCGATTTCCTTGTCGCTGGGCGTCGGCGGGTCCGAGTTGACCGCCTGCTGCACCTCTTCGGCGAGGATCTGGAGCTTCACGCGCTGGTCGATGTCCTCCTGCGTGAATTTCGATTCCTCGAGGAATTTCTGGAATTGGGCCTTGGTGGGGAAGTTTTCTTTTTTGATTTTCTCGAACTGGCTCTGGACTTTTTCGGGGCTGACCTCGATGCCCATTTCTTCGGCCTGGCCTTCGAGCCAGATTTCTTCGACCAGCCCGGTCAGCGCCGTTTCCTTCAGTTCTTCGTACTGTTTCGTGCCGGGTTTGGGGACTTCTTTCTGTTCGCCGGCGGCGGCGATTTCGAGCGCGTGGTCGAAATCCTCTTTGCTGACGTTGCCCCTGCCCTCGGGCGCGTCCTCGATCAGCAGCACGTCGCCCTCCGGGACGTCCGGGTCGCCGAGGCCCTGAGAGACGGCGACGATCGCGAAGAGCGCGACGAAGAGGACGCCGAAGATCAGCAACGCGCGGCGGTGGGCGGCAACCGAGCCGGCTGGCTCGGCGGCGGCGCGCCCCCGGCCCTTGTCAGACGCCTTTCTCCCACCCCGCTGAGGACTCACGAGGCCGGGAGCATATCCGGTCGGGCAGTCGCCGAGCTTCCCGCCTCGCGCAGGGCGTCGGCCATCGCCAGGACGGCGGCGAGCCGGGCTTCGGGGTCGTCCGACACCCGCACCGAGGCGGTTTTCTCGCGCCACTCGTAGAGCGCCCCCTCGACCTTCTCTCGTAGCGCCGCCCCGCCCTCGGAATCGAGCTCGACGCCACGCACGCTGAGCCGGCCGCCGCGCAGCTCGACGCTCTCGGCGCCGGCCAGGCGCAGCTCGATCCGTGCCCGCTGCAGGGCGAGCAGGTTCTCTGCCTCGGGCGGCAGCGGCCCGAACCGGTCGCTGAGCTCGTCGCGGATCGCCCGCAGCTCTCCCGGCGCCCGTGCCGCCACGATTCGCCGGTGGACGTCGATCTTGGCCGCCTCGAAGGGGATGAACGAGGCCGGCAGGTAGGCGTCCACCGGCACGTCGAAGCGCAGCGGCTCGGGCGCCTCGTCCCCCTCCCCGGCGCTCTCGCGCGCAGCGGCGACCGCCTCGTCGATCATCTGGCAGTAGAGCTCGAATCCGACGGCGGCGACGTGGCCCGATTGCTCCTCGCCGAGCAGGTCGCCGGCGCCGCGGATGTCAAGGTCGCGCATCGCGATCTTGAAGCCCGAGCCGAGCTCGGTGTGGTCGGCGAGGGTCGAGAGCCGGGCCGCCGCGTCCTCGGTCAGCGCCTCGGCCGAGGGATAGAGCAGGTAGGCGAAGGCGCGCTCGCGAGAGCGCCCGACCCGGCCGCGGATCTGGTAGGCCTGCGCCAGCCCGAGCCGGTCGGCGCGCTCGACGATCAGCGTGTTGGCGGTCGGGATGTCGAGCCCCGACTCGATGATCGTCGTCGTCGCCAGCACGTCCGCTTCGCCGCGCAGGAAGGAGAGCATGGTGCGCTCCAGCTCGGTCTCGTCCATCTGTCCGTGCGCTTCGGCGATCTTCGCCCTCGGCACCATGCCGCGCAGCTGTTCGGCCACTTCCGGCAGCGAGTCGATCCGGTTGTGGAGGAAGAAGGCCTGGCCGCCACGCTCCAGCTCGCGCTCGATCGCCTTGCGGACGAGGTCCTCGTCGTAGGGCCCGACGTAGGTGCGGACCGGCCGCCGCCCCTCGGGCGGGGTCTCTATCACCGAGATGTCGCGCAGGCCGGCGAGGCTCATCTGCAGCGTGCGCGGGATCGGCGTCGCCGAGAGGGCCAGCACGTCCACCTTCAGCTTCAGCTGGCGCAGCAGCTCCTTCTGCTTGACGCCGAAGCGCTGCTCCTCGTCGACGATCAGCAGGCCGAGGTCCTTGGCGCGCACGTCGCGCGAGAGCAGCCGGTGGGTGCCGATCAGGACGTCGATCTCCCCCGCTTCGAAGCGCTTCAGCACCGCCTTCACCTCGGCCGGCTTGCGCAGGCGCGAGACCCAGTCGAGCTCGAACGGCAGCTCGGCGAGCCGCTCGCGGAAGGTGCCGAAGTGCTGCTGGGCGAGGATCGTGGTCGGCGCCAGCATCATCACCTGCTTGCCGTCGGAGGCGGACTTGACCGCGGCGCGGAGCGCCACCTCGGTCTTGCCGAAGCCGACGTCGCCGCAGACCAGCCGGTCCATCGGCTGCTCGGACTCCATGTCGGCCTTGACCGCCTCGATCGCCTCGATCTGGTCGGCGGTCTCGCGGTAGGGGAAGGCCGCCTCCATCGTCATCTGCCACTCGCCGTCGGCGGCGAAGGCGTGGCCCTTGCGGGTGCGCCGCTCGGCGTAGAGGTTGAGCAGCTCGCCGGCGATCGCCCCGGCGGCCCTGCGGGCGCGCGCCTTGAGGTTCTGCCAGCGTTTGCCGCCCAGCGCCGAGAGCGCCGGCTCGCCGCCGGCGCCGACGTAGCGGCTCAGCTTGGCGAGCTGGTCGGTGGGGACGTAGACGCGATCCTCGCCCTTGTATTCGAGGTAGAGGTAGTCGCGGGTGACGCCGCCGACCTCGCGCGTCTCAAAGCCGGCGAAGCGGGCGACGCCGTGGTCCTCGTGGACGACGTGGTCGCCGACCCGCAGGTCGCTGAAGGCGAGCCGGCCGCGACCCCCGCCGGGGGCGGGCTCGGCCCGTTTGCGGCGGTGAACGAGGCGGCGGAAGGGATAGACGGCGAGCTTCAGCTCGGGGCTGACGAAGCCCTCGCGCAGCCGCGCCTCGGCGAAGGTGAGGCCGGGATCGGGCGAGAGCCGGCCGCCGTCGAGCATGGCCGCGTCGAGGCGGTCGAACCCGTAGCGGGCGCGCTCGCCCTCTCCCTTGCTGTCGAAGGCGACGACGGCGCGGTAGCCGGAGCGGACCAGTTTCTGCAGTTCGGACTCCGCCTCCTTCAGGTTGCGGGCCGGCGACTCCGCGCGCGAGGCGCGGAAGGCGTCCTCTTCGCCGTCGGCGGCGCCGGTGACCGCGAGGGCGGCGCGCTCCGCCAGCGGCCCGGCGACGTCGACGTAGAGGTGCTTGGCGTCGTCGGCGTGCATCGCCGTAGTCGCGTCCTCCCAGTGGTCGCGCAGGGCGGGCTCGATCTCCTCGGCGCCGGCCAGGATCACCGCCGCCGAGTCGGGGACGAGGTCGAGCGGCGCGCCGAAGTGCTCCAACGGCAGCGCCTCGGCCGGATTCGGCGCCTCCTTGCCTTCTTCGGCTGCCTCCATCGCGGCGAGCTCGGCCTGTTCGCGGTGCTCGAGGTCGAGCTCCGCGGCTGGCGCCAGCTCGACCCGCTCGGCATCGCCCAGGGAGCGCTGGGTGAAGGTCGAGAACCAGCGCATCGACTCGACCTCGTCGCCGAACAGCTCGATCCGCACGGCGCGTTCCTCGGTCGAGGGGAAGACGTCGAGGATGCCGCCGCGGACCGCGAACTGGCCCCGTTCCTCGACCTGCTCGACCCGTTCGTAGCCGGCGGCGGCGAGGTCGCCGGCGACCTCGCCGAGGTCGATCTCCTCGCCCCGCGCGATCGCGAAGCCGGCGGGGCGCAGCTCGGCGTCCGGCACCGCCTCGGCGAGGGCCGTGGCGCTCGCCACGACGACCGCGTCCTCGCCGCCGCGCAGGGCGTCGAGGGCGTCGATCCGCAGGCCGACCAGGTGCGGCGGCGGGGTGACGTGCGAGGCGTAGCCGGTGCCGCGCGAGGGGTAGAAGCGGACGCGGCGGGGCGCCAGGTAGGCACGCAGGTCGGCGGCGAGATCGCGGGCGGAGCGGTCGTCGGCGCTGACCAGCAGCGCCGGCCGCTCGGCGAGGGCGCGGTCGTCCTCGAGCAGCGTCGCCAGCAGCAGCGGCCGCAGCGTCGCCGAGGCGCGCAGGCTCGCCGCCTCGCCCCCCTCGGCCGCCTCCCGGACCTGGCCGGCGAGGGCGTGCAGCCGCTCGTTCTCGGCGGCGATCTCTAAGAGCGGGCGAAGACTCATGGGGCGGCCCCTGAGATTGACATGCGGCGTCCTCGGTCGGACGCCTGCGGATCACGCACTAACAGTGCGCTCCCCTTGGCGCCTCCCTGCGTCCTTGCCCTGTCAACCGCAGAGGCTCGCCTGGCTAAGGACGAACAATCTGGAACCGGCGCTTGGCCGGCGTCGCGTCGACGTTGCCCGCGGCGTCCTTCGCCCGCACCTTGAAGACGTGCTTGCCCGGCTTCAGCTTCTTGTACCTCTTGGGCGAGCGGCATTTGCGGAAGGGCTTGCGGTCGAGCTTGCATTCGAAGGTGGAGCCCGCCTCGCTGGAAGAGAACCTGAACTTTGCGGTCGATCCTTTGATCGAGCCTTTGACGACGGTTTGCGGCGCCGTCGTGTCGGTGGCCGCGCCACCGCCGCCGCCCCCACCGGCCCCGCCGCCGCCACCACCGCCGCCGCCGGGACACGTGCCAAGGAGGACACAGCCGCCGTCTACGACGATCGCTGCGACCGGTTTGATCGCCAGCTCGGAGGTAGCGCCCGCTGCGCTCGTCTGCGTCGCGCCGACGAACTCGCCGGCCGGAACCTCGGGATAGATCACCTGCCATTTGCCACTGCCATCGGCCACCGCGGCCGCCAGGAACGATTTGACCTCGCCCGCATCGCCGCTCGCCTTGCGGAAGACGCGCACCATGGCGCCCGGTTCGGCGGCG
>DASWMG010000115.1:0-5013 GCA_036399875.1 Solirubrobacterales bacterium | reverse complement strand
CCGAAGCCGCCTGAGGTGGACACCCAGCTTAAGATTGCCCTGTGAGCGACCGCCTTACCGGACTCGACGCGTCCTTCCTGCACCTCGAACGCGCCGGCGCGCACATGCACGTCGCCTCGACCATCCTCTTCGAGGGCTCGCCACCGAGCCACGAAGAGTTCCGCGACCACATCGAGTCGCGCCTGCACCTGGTGCCGCGCTTCCGCCAGAAGCTGCGCTTCATCCCGTTCAATCAGGGCCGTCCGGTCTGGGTCGACGATCCCTACCTCAACCTCGACTACCACGTGCGGCGCACGGCGCTGCCGGCGCCCGGCTCCGAGGAGCAACTGCGCAACCTGGCGGCGCGGATCTTTTCCCAGCAGCTCGACCGCAGCAAGCCGCTCTGGGAGCTGTGGCTGGTCGAGGGTTTCGAAGGCGACCGCTTCGCGATCGTCGGCAAGAGCCACCACGCCCTGGTCGACGGCATCTCGGGGGTCGACATCACCACCGTCCTCTTTGATGTCGAGGAGGAACCGTCCGAGCCGCCGGTGCGCCCGCCGAAGTGGGCGCCGCGGCCGGAGCCGACCGATCTCGAGCTGCTGACCGAGGCGCTGAAGGAGCGCGCGACCAGCCCGCGCGAGATCGTCCGGGGCGTCCGCGCCGCGGTCCGCACGCCGCAGCGCGTCATGCGCGGCGTCGCCGACACCAGCAAGATCCTCGAGGCGGCCGTCGCCGCGCCGAGCACGCCCTTCAACGTCGAGATCGGCTCGCACAGGCGCCTCGCCTTCGTCCGCGGCGACCTCGAAGACTTCAAGCGGGTCAAGAACAAGCACGGTGGCACCGTCAACGACGTCGTCCTCTCGGTCGTCACCGGCGCGCTCGGCAACTACCTGCGCGCCCGCGGCCACGAGACCGAGGGTCTCGAGCTGCGCGCGATGGTCCCGGTCTCGATCCGCGCCGAGGAAGAGCGCGGAGCGCTCGGCAACAAGATCACGGCGATGATGGCGCCGCTCCCCGTCTGGTGCGAAGACCCGGTCGAGCGCCTGCACATCGTCAGCGAGACGATGGGCGACCTGAAGGGCTCCGGCCAGGCGGTCGGCGCCGAAATCCTCACCAAGCTCACCGACTTCGCGCCGACGACGATCGCCTCGCAGGCGGCGCGGCTGCAGCCGGCGCAGCGCTTCTTCAACCTCGTCGTAACCAACGTGCCGGGGCCGCAGTTCCCGCTCTACGTGCTCGGCCGCAAGATGGAATCGATCTTCCCAATGGTGCCCCTGGCCAGGCGACAGGCGCTCTGCATCGGGATCATGTCCTACAACGGCCAGATCGACTTCGGCCTGGTCGGCGACTACGACGCGATGGCCGACCTCGACAGCTTCGCGCTCGACCTCGAGGGCGCGCTCGCCGAAGCGATCGCCACCGCGCCGAGGCGTCGCCGCGCCAACAGTCGCCAGAAGGCGCGCGCCAGCGCCGGCAACGGCGCCGTGCCCGCCCGCTAGCCGTCCGATGCGAATAGCGCTGGCCCAGATCGACCCGACGGTCGGCGACGTCGAAGGCAACGCCGCCAAGGTCGCCGAGTGGATCGGGCGCGCCGCGGCGGCGGGCGCCGAGCTGACGATCTTCCCGGAGCTCTGCATCCCGGGCTACCCGGCGGAGGACCTCTACCTGAAGCGCCACTTCGTCGAGGCGAACCTGCGCGCCGTCGAGCGGCTCGCGGCGGGGGTCCGGGAGACGACCGCGCTCGTCGGCTTCGCCGAGCCGGTCGAGGGGGGCGGCGACCATCGTCGCGCCCACAACTCGCTGGCGGTGCTGGAGGGCGGCGAGGTGCGCGCCGTCTACCGCAAGAACCGCCTCCCCAACTACGCCGTCTTCGACGAGCAGCGCTACTTCGTGCCGGGCGATCGGCCGGCGACGATCGAGGTCGGCGGGACCAAGGTCGGGCTGACGATCTGCGAGGACGTCTGGGTCGAGGGGCCACCCGCTTCGGTCGAGGCGGCCGAGGGGGCGACGCTGATCGCCAACCCCTCGGGCTCGCCCTACCACCGCGGCAAGGGTCGCGAGCGGGAGGCGATGCTGGCCGAGCGCGCCCGCGCCTACGGCGCCCACTTCGCCCTCTGCAACCTGGTCGGCGGCCAGGACGAGCTGGTCTTCGACGGTCACAGCGTCGTCGTCGACCCCAGCGGCGCGGTGATCGCCCGTGCCGCCCAGTTCGAGGAGGAGCTGCTGGTCTGCGACGTCCCCTCCCCCGGCTACGGCCCGCTCGCCGAGCCGCTCGCCGACGTCGCCGAGGTGTATGCGGCGCTGACGCTCGGCCTGCGCGACTACGTGGGCAAGAACGGCTTTCGTCACGTCGGCGTGGCGCTCTCGGGCGGGATCGACTCGGCGCTGGTGGCGCTGCTGGCGGTCGACGCGCTCGGCGCCGAGAACGTCAGCTGCGTCGTCATGCCCTCGCCCTACTCCAGCGACGCGACTCAGGGCGACGCCCGCGCGATCGCGCGCAACCTCGGCGCCGAGCTGATCGAGATCCCGATCGACGGCCCGATGGGCGCCTACGACACGGCGCTGGCCGACGCCTTCGCGGCCGGCGACGGCAGGGGTCCCGAGCCGCTGCCGCGCAACCCGGCGCGCCCGTCGGAGCCCGACCTCGCCGCAGAGAACATCCAGGCGAGGATCCGCGGCAACGTGATGATGGCGCTGTCCAACAAGCACGGCTGGCTGGTGCTGACCACCGGCAACAAGAGCGAGATGTCGGTCGGCTACGCGACGCTCTACGGCGACATGGCGGGTGGCTTCGCGGCGATCAAGGACGTGCCGAAGACGCTCGTCTTCGAGCTGGTGCGCCACCGCAACGAGGTGGCCGGCCGCGAGCTCGTGCCGGCCTCGGTACTGGAGCGTCCCCCCTCGGCCGAGCTCCGTCCCGGCCAGCTCGACTCGGACTCGCTGCCGCCCTACGACCTGCTCGACCGCGTCCTAGAGGCCTACGTCGAGCGCGACCAGGGGCGCGAGGAGATGATCGCCGCCGGTCTGCCGGCCGACGTCGTCGACCGGGTCGTGCGCATGGTCGACCGCTCCGAGTACAAGCGCCGTCAGGCCGCGCCGGGAATCCGCATCACGCCGAGGGCGTTCGGGCGGGATCGACGTTTGCCGATCACCAACCGCTTCGGCGGTTAGGCCGTCGCCACACCGGCGCCTGACGGCGTCCTCGGTCGCTCGCGTGCAGAGCACGCCACGCTCCCTGCGTCCTGGTCAGGCTTGGTCTGGCAACGGCCTAACGGCGATAGTCATTTGCGCTAGGGCACAAATGCGGTCGTCGGCGTCGCGGACCTCGGCGTCCCAGACCCAGGTGGTGCGGCCGCGGTGACGGGCGCGGGCGACCACCTGCGCGTGGCCCTCGGTCACCGGGCGGATGAAGCTGACTGAGATCGACTGGCCCATCGCCGCCATGCCGTCGTCGAGGACCGCGAGAGCCGTGGCCCGCGAGCAGACGCTCTCGACCAGGCTCGACATGGCGCCGCCGTGCATCAGCCCGGCCGGCTGGCGCAACTCGTCGCGCATGGCGATCCTGGCGCGCGCCTCGGCCGGGTCGTCGCTGAGCCATTCGGTGCCGATCAGCGCGTCGTAGTGCGACTTTAGTCCGCGTGGGTCGTCGACCATCGCCGGGCACCCTACCGTCGCCTGGGCGTGGCATAGGGTTAGCGGCCCAATGAGCGCGGAGCGAGCAAGCGTGCATATCTGGTTCTTCGCGCCGCGAGCGAAGCGCGAGGATTCGTAGATGCTGAGCGACGACCAGAGGAAGCTGCTGAAGCTCCTCGCCAAGCAGGACGAGGCCTACGAGGCTATCGCCGCGGCGACCGGGGCGCGGGTTGATGATCTCAAGGCGAAAGCGGCGGGGGCGATCGCGGCGCTGGAGGACGAGGCGAGGGATGAACGGGTCCTCCCTGCGACGCCACCCGCGGGAGAGAAAGTTTCTCGGACGGGTGCCCGTGGCCCCGCGCAGGCACGGCCGGGCGGCTCGATGCGGCTGCCAGGGAATCGGCGGTTTGCGGAATTGATCGGCGGCGCGATTGTGGTGCTCCTCCTGATTCTCTTTGCCACCGGGGCGATCGATATCGGCGGTGGAGATGACGACGAGGGCGATGGAGGGAATGTGCCGGCGCTGGGCGGCGAGCTTCCGACTGGGGTCGCCAAACGGGCCACGCAGGCAGTACTTAGCCCGGTGGACGGGAGCGATGCGAGTGGGCGGGCTCTCTTCGGCCGCTTCAAACAGAAAGTCGCGTTGGTGCTCGCCGCCAAAGGGCTCTCCCCCAGTCCCGCCGGCAGCTCCTATGCGGTGTCGCTGGTCAACGCCGACGACGAACGGATTCCGATCGCGGCGACGCGGGTCGGCGACAACGGCGCGATCGCGACGCAGATCGAAGTGCCCACCACCGTGCTGGGTGCCCTGGCGAGCGGCTATGACGAGATGGAGATATCGCTCGTCGTCAACAAAGAGCTGGAAGCCGCGCTCAAAGAGGCGCAGGGAGCCGAAAGCGCCCCCGACTTCGACAGCGAGCCAGTCCTGCGCGGCGAGGTGACGGGACCGGTCGTGATCGGCGCGCAGGGCTCGGGCGAGTAGCTAGCCGAGCAGCTTGCCGGGGTTCATGATCCCGGCCGGGTCGAGGCGCTCCTTGACCGCGCGCAGGACGGCTAGGCCGGTATCGCCCACCTCCGCCTCCATGTAGGGGGCGTGGTCACGGCCGACGGCGTGGTGGTGGGTGATCGTGCCGTCGGCGGCGACGATCGCCTCCGAGGCGGCGCGCTTCACCGCCGTCCACTGGTCGAGCTCGGCCCCCGCCCGGGCGGCGGCGATGAAGGTGAAGTAGAGCGAGGCGCCGTCGGCGTAGGCGTGCGAGAGGTGGCACATGACGAGCCCCGGCGTGCCCTGGCCGGCGAGCGAGTCGCGAATCGCATCGCCGACGGCCGTGCGCAGCTCGTGCAGCCGGCTCCAGGTGTGCGAGGTCTCCAGCGTCACGACCATCGCCCCCATGTCCCACA
>DASWMG010000114.1:0-1806 GCA_036399875.1 Solirubrobacterales bacterium | reverse complement strand
CTTGAGCTTTAGGCTCATCTTGTTCCCTTTCCTGTCGTTGGCGGGGATCGCACGCCGGACACGTCCGGCGTGCTCGCCCCCTGTCCCAATGGACGCCCTAACGCATAGCCCGTCCGGTTGGTTCCCGTCAAGAAATTCGTTTTTTAGAGTCCATTTGAGCTTGTCGGCCCGGCTTTGGAAACACGTTTGTGCTGGAAACAGACGTGTGAGTCTTTAACGCGCGTGCCGTTCCGTGCGCCGCACGAATGCGTCCATCGGCACGCCCAAATCGGCTAAACGGCGGCTAAAGGTTTCGCGCGGACGGCTCCGGCGACTCTAAGATCGAGACGATGGTCGACGGCGACGGTCCATTGCGGAAGGCGAGGATCCTCGTAGTCGAGGACGACCACGAGATCGTCGAGGTCCTGCTGCGCTCGCTGCGGGGTGAGGGCTATGAGGTGCGCGCCGCGGGGGATGGCGTGGGAGCCCTTGACGTCGCCTCGGGCTTCGCCCCCGACCTCGTCGTGCTCGACCTCGGCCTCCCCCGCATGGACGGCATCGAGGTCTGCCGACACCTTCGCGAGGAGGGCGATGTCTCGATCCTGATGCTGACCGCCCGTGCGGAGACCGAGAACCGGGTCGACGGTCTTGACAGCGGAGCCGACGACTACCTCGTCAAGCCATTTGAGCGCAAGGAGCTGCTTGCCCGCATCCGGGCACTGCTGCGCCGCCGCCCACCGCGCGGCGCGGCCTCGCTGCACGTGGGCGACCTCACACTCAATCCCGCCACGCGCGACGTGCGGCGCGGGGAGCGGGAGATCGAGCTCACCGCGCGGGAGTTCGAGCTGCTCGAGTACCTGATGCGCAACGAGCGGCTCGTGATCTCTCGCGAGCACCTGCTCGAGGAGGTCTGGGGCTACGACCCGATGGCCGCCACCAACACGATCGACGTCTTCATCTCGAACCTCCGCCGCAAGCTCGAGGAAGGTGGCGAGGGCCGGCTGCTGCACACCAAGCGGGGCGCGGGTTACGTGCTCAAGGAATGATGCTGCCCTCCTCCCTCCTTCATCGCCTCAGCCCCGCCAACTGGACCGTACGGTGGCGCCTCGCCGTCACCTCCGCCGGGCTCACCCTCGCCATCCTCTTGATCTTCGGTGGCGTGATCGGGAGCGTCGCGACCGATCGCATTCGCGCCGACTTCAACAGTGAGGTCGACAGCGCGGCGCAGACGCTCGCCGCCGAACTTCGCATCGTCAATACGCCCACCGGTTCGCTGCTGATCCGCGGCCCTGGCCTCGACGACTTCGCCCTCCCATACGACGCTTCCGTTCGCGTGTTCGACGCGGGAGGCGTCCTTCTCACCCAGAGCACCGACGCGGCTCGCCTCGGCCCGCCTCGGGAGGGGGCCACCGAGAGGAACGGCCTACGGGTCGCAACCGCACCGATCTCGAGCGACAACGGCACGTTCACCGGCTACGTCCAGTACGGCAGGGGCATCGCGCACCTCGACTCCACCGTTGATCGCCTCTGGCTCTTCGTCATCCTCGGAATCCTTGGCGGCACGGTGCTCGCCACCCTGGCCGGCGTCGCGATCGCGAACCGCGCGATGCGACCGATCTCATCGCTGACGGCCACGGCACGCAAGATCGCCGACACCGGCGACCCGTCCAGCCGAATGCCCGATCCCCGCGTCGACGACGAGGTCGGCGAGCTGGCGCGCACCCTTGAGCAGATGCTACGGCCGTTGCGCCAGCAGCGCGAGTTCGTCGCCGACGCCTCACACGAGCTGCGCACGCCGCTCACCAGCGTGATGGCCAACCTGGAGCT
>DASWMG010000113.1:0-7129 GCA_036399875.1 Solirubrobacterales bacterium | reverse complement strand
CACTCGGCGCGGCCTCACCAGCCTTCGGCGAAGAAGAAGAATCCCTGGTCCCACCCGGCAACTCGGCCGTCAACCAGTACACCGAGTCCTACCCGACGACGCGCGGCAACAAGACGATCCACGCGCCGAAGGGCTCCGGCGGGCAGCAGAAAGAGCGCTCCCCTAAGGAGGTGCTCGGCTCGCGCAACTCCAAGCGCCTCGAGCAGCATGGCAGCGACGGGCAGGCTGTGGCTGAGCTCGCCACCGAGACCGCCCCGGCGACGACCGCTTCCGGGGGCGGCGGAGGAGGGGGCGGCTCGACCGACGGGACTCCGGCAGGCACCGGATCCGGCGCCGCGCAGGAGAACGGACAGGCGAAAGCTGGCGGCGGCGCTTCGCACGACTCAGCGCGCCCCGACCCCGGGGGGTCCTCCGCCTTCAGCGAGGTCGTTGGCGAGGCGACCGGGTCCTCCTCCTCGGACGGGCTCGGCGTCGTCCTGCCGCTGCTGATCCTGGCCGCCGTCCTCTGGGCGCTCCTCTACGCCTGGCGCCATCGCCGCCATCAGGTTTCCTAACCTGCCTCGCCCTGTGGCACGCCTCGTCGTCCTCTTAGTCCTCGGCCTGCTCGCGCTGGCGCCGACCCCGGCGAGCGCGGCCGCGAGCCAGTTTCACACCGGCGTCTCCTACGTCTACATCGAGGACGCCGAACCGGCCGCCTTCGAAAACGTGCGCCGGGCGGGCGCCAAATTCGTCCTTACCCCGCTCCGCTGGGGCTTCGTCGCGCCGCGCAACCCACCGGCTTCCTGGCACCCCGACAGTCCATGGGATCCCAACTACCGCTGGGCGATGTACGACACCTGGGTCACCCGCGCCGTGGCGGCGGGACTGACCCCCGTCCTACAGATCCGCGGCGCGCCGATCTGGGCAAGCCGCTGCCAGACCAACTCCTCTGACGTTCCCTGCCGGCCGGACCCCGCCGCGCTCGCGGCCTTCGCCACCGCGGCGGCCTGGCGCTACAGCGGCAGCATCCCGGGCCTTCCCCGCGTGGAGTACTGGCAGGGGCTGAACGAGCCCAACCTGAGCCTCTTCTTCAAGCCCCAGTTCGAAGGGCCGGCGGCGGTCTCGGCTGACATCTACCGCGAGCTGATCAACGCCTTCTACTTCGCGATCAAGGGCGTCCATCCGGAAAACCAGGTGATCGCCGGCGGGCTCGGGCCGATCGCCGTGCCCGGCTACACGATCGGGCCGCAGCGCTTCACCCGGGAACTGCTCTGCATGCGCGACAACCAGCGGCCGGCTCCGGGCGACTGCGGCGGCGGCGTCTACTTCGACATCTACGACGTCCACCCGTACACGACCGGCGGCCCCACCCACGAGGGCGGCCCCAACGACGTCCAGCTCGGCGACCTGCCCGAGCTGGTCGAACTGCTGCGGAACGCCGACCGCGCCGGGCGCATCAAAAACTCCTCGGCGCGCACGCCGCTCTGGGTGACCGAGCTCTCGTGGGACTCCAACCCCCCGGACCCCGGTGGACTGCCGATGCGGATCCTCACCCGCTGGACCGCCGAGGCGCTGTTCGGCGCCTGGAACGCCGGGGTCGACACCTTCTTCTGGTTCAGCCTGCGCGACTTCGCCCCGGACGAGGGCCTCCCCTCCTACGAGTCGCCGGAGTCCGGTCTCTATTTCCGGGGACCGACGGTCGCCCAGGACCAGCCCAAGGAGGTGCTCTACGCCTTCCGCTTCCCCTTCGTCGCCTACCCCCGCCAGGACGGCCTTCACTTCTGGGGCCGTACACCGAACACGAAGGCCGGCAAGGTCACGATCCAGGTGCGCAAGCCGGGGCGATGGCGCGGTGTGGGGACGGTGCGGGTCAACAAAACGGGCATCTTCCACGGCGTCGTCAGGACCGGCTACGGCCGCGGCAAGCGCGGCTTCGTGCGGGCGCACTACCGGGGGGAGAGCTCGCTGCCCTTTTCGATGCGCCCCGTCCCGGACTTCCGCCAGCCGCCCTTCGGGGCGGTAACGCCCGCCGGTTAGCCGCGAACGGGCCCAGCCGTTGTCGTATCTAGACTGCCCGCGATGAAGATCGGAATCGTCGGCCTCGGCTACGTCGGGCTCCCCCTCGCCGTCGCCTTCGCCGAGGCCGAACACGAGATCGTCGGACTCGACACCGACGTCCGCAAGGTCGAGGCGCTCAACGAAGGCCGCAGCTACGTCGAGGACGTCCCCGACGAGGCGCTGGCGCCGCTGCGCGAGCGGCTCACGGCGACCTCGCGCCACGCCGACCTCTCGCCGTGCGACGCCGTGATCATCTGCGTGCCGACGCCGCTGACCAGCTCCCGCGAACCCGACCTCACCTACCTGCTCGACTCGGCGACCGCGCTCTCGCGCGAGCTGCGCGCCGGCCAGCTCGTCGTGCTCGAGTCGACGACCTACCCCGGCACCACCCGCGAGCGACTGCTGCCGATCCTCGAGGAGTCGGGTTTGGCGGCGGGCCGCGACTTCCACCTCGCCTTCTCGCCGGAGCGGATCGACCCCGGGCGCACCGACTACACGGTGAAGACCACGCCGAAGCTGGTCGGCGGCATCACCGACGCCTGCACCGAGCGCGCCCGGGCGCTCTACGCGGAGATCTGCGAGCAGGTGGTGGTCCTCAGCACCCCGGAGACCGCCGAGCTCTCCAAGCTCCTCGAGAACATCTTCCGCTCGGTCAACATCGCCCTCGTCAACGAACTGGCGCAGCTCTGCGACCGGCTCGGGATCGACGTCTGGGAGGTGATCGACGCGGCGGCGACCAAGCCGTTCGGCTTCATGCGCTTCGACCCCGGGCCAGGCATGGGCGGCCACTGCCTGCCGGTCGACCCGTTCTACCTCGCCTTCAAGGCGCGCGAGCGCGACTTCTACCCCGAGTTCATCGAGCTCGCCGGCAAGGTCAACCAGGCGCAGCCGGCCTTCTGCGCCGAACGCATCCAGCGCGCCCTCAACGACGTCGGCAAGCCGGTCAAGGGATCGAGCATCCTCCTGCTAGGCGTCAGCTACAAGGCCGGCATCGGCGACACGCGCGAGTCGCCGGCGCTGAAGCTGATCGACCTGCTGCAGGAGTTGGGCGGCGACGTCTCCTACCACGACCCCCATGCGCCTGAGCTGGCAAGCCGCAACCTGCGCTCGGTCGAGCTCGACGACGCCCTGGCCGGCGCCGACGCGGTCGCGATCGTCACCGCCCACCCCGAGGTCGACTACGAGATGGTCGCCACCCGCGCCCCGCTCGTCGTCGACTTCCGCGGCGTGACGCGCGGGATCGACGCGGCGAACCTCGTGCGGCTGTAAGGCCGGCTTCAGACTGGGAGATCGATGCCTTTTAAGGCATAATAACTGGATGCCCAGTGCAGCGGACACGATCAGGAGCTCTCGCCGACGGCGGGGAATCAGCCAGAAGTCGCTCGCGCTCAGGGCCGGCACCGACCAGGCGGCGATCAGCAGGATCGAGCGCGGGGAGATATCGCCGACCGTGGAGACGGTCGAACGACTGCTCGCCGCGATGGGCGAGTGTCTGGTCATGGGCTCCGAGCCGGTCGAGAGGCACCATGACCCGCTCCACGTGCGCGCGTCGTTGAACCGCAGCCCCGAGGAACGACTGGCGCTTGCGATCTCCTGGAACCGTCTCGCCGGACGGCTGGCCGAGGCCGGACGGCAGGCCCGTGGCGCCTGACAGCTCCACCGCCGAGCTCGATCCGCAACGGATCTTCGAAGAGCTCGCCGCGCATGAAGTCGATTTCGTACTCGTCGGCGGGCTCGCCGCCCAGACGCATGGGAGTCCCCGGATGACCAACGACGTCGATGTGATCCCGCGGCCCGAGCCGGCCAACCTCGCCCGCCTCGCCGACGCCCTCCGCGCCCTGGAGGCGCGAGTGCTCAATCCCGGCCACGAGAGCACGGAGATCGAGGCGGCGATGCTCCCGAGGGCGACGATCTGGCAGTTCGCGACGCGACACGGAGACGTCGACGTCTTGCACGAAGCTCCCGGAGCTGCGCCATACGAGCAGCTCCGGGAGCGGGCGCTCGTCGTCAAGGTAGGCGAGGTCCGGGTGCCGGTCTCCGGTCGGGACGACCTGATCCGGATGAAGCTGACGCGGGGGCGTCCCGTCGACAGAGCGGACGTCGCCGCGCTGACCGATCCGGCCGCCGAACCGTGACCGCCCCGGCGTTTGGATAGGGTTCCGCGCCGCGATGCGCTTCTACGAGTACGAGGCACGGAAGATCGTCGAGCTGGCGGGGATTCCCGTCACCCAGTACGGCTTCTGCACGAGCGCCGAGGAGGCGCGCAAGACCGCCGAGGAGATCGGCGGCCCCGTCGTGATCAAGTCCCAGGTGCTGACCGGCGGCCGCATGAAGGCTGGCGGCGTCAAGTTCGCCGACTCGCCAGAGGAGGCGGCCGAGCACGCCGAGGCGATCCTTGGGCTGGAGATCAACGGCCACATGCCGCGCGGCGTCCTCGTAGACCCCAAAGCGGAGGTCAAGCAGGAGTACTACGCCGGCGTAGTCTGGGACGGCACCGCGAAGCGGCCGCTGATGCTGTTCAGCGACATGGGCGGCATCGACATCGAGGAGGTCGCCGAGCAGCACCCCGACCACGTCGGCCGCGGCCACCTCTCCAACCTCCTCCCGATCGCCGACTTCGAGGCCAAGCAGGTGGTCGCCGGCAGCGGCGTCACGGGGCGCCAACTCACCCGCGCGACCCCAATCCTCGCCCGCCTCGCCCGCCTCTTCCGCGACAACGACATGACGCTGGCCGAGATCAACCCGCTGGCCGAGCTGACCGACGGCAGCTTCGTCGCCCTCGACGCCCACATGGAGATGGAGAACGAGGCGGTCGGCCGCCAGAAAGCGCTGCTGCGAAAGCACCTGGGGATCGCCGAGGACGACACCCGTGAGACCTACGAGCCCTCCGACTTCGAGCGCAACGTCGCCGCGATCGACGCCGCCGACCACCGCGGCGTGATCCAGGGCAAGGACCACGGCTTCACCGGCAACCTCGGCCTCGTGATCGGCGCCGGCGGCGGCTCGCTGACCCTCACCGACGCGGTCCGCAGCCAGGGCGGCAAGCCGGCCAACTACTCGGAGATCGGCGGCAACCCCTCGGTCGCCAAGGCCTGCGGCCTCGCCAAGCAGGTCCTCGAAAAGGACGGCGTCGAGAAGATCGCCGTGATGATGTCGATCGTCTCCAACACCCGCGTCGACATCGTCGCCCGCGGCGTGATCAAGGCCTGCCTGGAACTCGGCAAGGACCCGGCCGAGACGATCGCGATCTTCCGCATCCCGGGCGCCTGGGAGGACGAGGGCTTCAAGATCCTCGACAGCTACGGCGTCGAGTACTGCGACCGCTCCGTCTCGATGTGGGAGGCCGCCGGCCGCGCGGTCGCCAAGATCCAGGGAGAGGCGGCCGCCGCATGAGCATCCTGCTCTCCAAGGACACGACCTTCATCGTCCAGGGAATCACCGGGCGCGAGGCGGTCAACCTGACCAAGGAGTGCCTCGACTACGGCTCCAAGGTGGTCGGCGGCGTGACGCCGGGCCGCAAGGGCCGCGACGTGCACGGCGTGCCGGTCTTCGACACCGTCGCCCAGGCGGTCGAGAACTACGGCGGGCCGATCGACGGCTCGGTAGTCACCGTCCCCCCCGCGTTCACCAAGGACGCCGTGCTGGAGGCGATCGAGAACGGGATCAAGCTGATCGTGATCGTCACCGAGCGGGTGCCGCGTCGCGACGTGGCGCAGATGGTCGAGCTGGCGGAGATGCGCGGGGCGCGGATCATCGGTCCCAACTGCCTCGGCCTGATCGTGCCGGAGGTCTGCAAGATGGGCGGCATCGGCGGGCCGGCCAAAGACGCGGCCAAGGCCTACGCGCCCGGACCGGTCGGCGTAATGAGCCGCTCCGGGGGGATGACGACCGAGATCTCCTCCTCGCTGACCCAGGCGGGCCTCGGCGTCTCGACCGCGATCTCGATCGGCGGCGACGCGATCATCGGCTCGACCTACGCCGAGCTGATGCCCTACTTCGAGGCCGACGAGCAGACGCAGGCGATCGTCATCTACACCGAGCCGGGCGGCCGCATGGAGGCCCAGCTCTCCGAGTGGGTCAAGGAGAACGACTCGCGCCTGCCGATCGTCGCCTTCATGGCCGGCAAGTTCATGGACGACGAGGAGATGAAGGGCATGAGCTTCGGGCACGCCGGGACGATCGTCGAGGGCAAGGAGGACACCGCCACCGAGAAGATCGCCCGCCTCGAAGCCGCCGGCATCCGCGTCGTCGAGCGGATCGACGAGATCCCCGACGCGGTCAAGGAGAAGCTGGGGGTGGCGGCGTGAGCGAGCAGCACAAGGTCTTCATCGACATCGAGGTCGAGGAGTCGGTCGCGAGCGACGCGGCGCTGGCCGCCAAGCTCGAGGAAGTCTGCCCGGTCGACATCTACAAGGACGCCGGCGGACGGGTCGAGGTGGTCGAGGAGAACCTCGACGAGTGCGTCCTATGCCGCCTCTGCATCGAGGCCTCACCGCCCGGCACCGTGCACGTCAAGAAGCTCTACGACGGCACCGAGCTCTCCTAAGCGGATGCTCGCTCCGTTTGGGCGTCATATGCGCCTGAACGGAGCACGCCCGACCTGACCAGTTCGCGAGACTCCTCGCGCAGGCGCTCCGGCAGGACGACCATCTGGCGCAGGTCGCCGAGCAGCGCCTCGTCGCCCTCGACCTCGACCTCGTCGGCGGCGTCGTCGCCTACGACGACCATCGCGAGCACCGCGACCGGGGCGCCGGCGAGGACGAGCTCGGCGTCATCGGCCGCTCCGCGCGACGCCTCGATCCAGCCGTCCCGCGCCCGCAGCGAGAAGCTGTGGACGCCCGTCCGCAGACCGACCACGAACGACGCATCGGCGGGCGGCTGCAGCACCACGCGCATGGCGTTGGGCAGCGAGGACGGGGCCAGGTCGACCACCTGCTGGGCGCGCTGCAGGTTCATTCCCCACCGCGCCAGCTCGAACATCGGCCTTTCCAGGCCGCGGCCCAGCTCGGTCAGCTCGTAGACAGTCGCGGCAATGGGGACCTGGAGCTCGCGCCGGGCGACGACGCCATTGGCCTCGAGATCGCGCAGGCGC
>DASWMG010000112.1:0-2553 GCA_036399875.1 Solirubrobacterales bacterium | reverse complement strand
GGTGCCGTTCGTGGTCGACCAGCTCGGGACCTCGACCCTGAACCAGCTCACCGTGGGATCGGTCTACGGCTGGGCGCTCCTCTTGTGTCTCGCGGCGATGGCGGTGCAGCCGGCGCCTGCGACACCCGTGAGGGAACGCATCACAGCTTGAGGTCGTTTGGACCTCCTGTGTCGCGCGTCGCGTCGGAGTCCCTTGCGTGGATAGTTCCTACCTCTCGGCCGAGAAGCTCGAGACCTTCGTCCAGGGCTTCTACTGGATGCTGCCGAACTTCGGCATCGCGCTCGGGGTCGCGCTCCTCTTCTTCGTGGGCGGCTGGATCGCTCGGGCCGTCCTGTCGCGCTGGTTCCGGCGTCGCGGGCGCGAGAACCTCGGCGAGCTGCTCGGCGAGTTCGCGCGCTGGGGCGTGCTCCTGTTCGGGGCGCTCGTCGTCGCCGCCATCATCTTCCCGTCGATCAAGCCCGCCGACCTCCTGTCGACGCTCGGCATCGGCTCGATCGCCATCGGCTTTGCCTTCAAGGACATCCTGCAGAACTGGCTCGCCGGGCTTCTCATCCTCATCCGCCAGCCGTTCACGACCGGCGACCAGATCGTGGTGAGCGGCTTCGAGGGCACGGTCCAGCACATCGAGGCCCGGGCGACGCTGATCAAGACCTACGACGGACGCCTCGTCGTGATCCCCAACGCCGACGTCTATTCGAAGGCCGTCACCGTCAACACGGCGTTCGAGAAACGCCGCAGCGAGTACGCCTTCGGCATCGGCTACGGCGACGACATCGGCCGGGCGACGCAGGTCATCCTCGAGGCCCTCGCGACGGTCGAGGGAGTCGAGAAGGATCCGGCGCCCGACGTGCTGGCGTGGGAGCTCGGGGCGTCGTCGGTGGACATCAAGGTGCGGTGGTGGACCGACTCGCGCCGCAGCAACGTCGTCCTCGTGCGCAGCCGCGTCGTCGGGGCGCTGAAGACGGCCCTGAGCGAGGCCGGCATCGACCTGCCGTTCCCGACACAGACCGTTCTCCTCCACGACCAGACCGAGGAGGCGGACGGCGACCGCGCCCGCCAGCGCGAAGGCTGGCCCGCCCCCAAGGAGGCGCGATCCTCGGAAGAGGCGCACGGCGGGGAGCAGGAACGCCGCAGGGCGGCGACGGCCTCGGGCCGCTCGCACTGACGCAACAGCGGAGGGCGTGATGCGGGCCTTTGTCGCCGTCGGCCTCGTCTTCAGCGCCGCTCCCGCGCTCGCTCTCGATCTGCAGGCTAGGGCCTCGGGCGAGGCGCGTCCCTGGCGCGCCGCCGTCGACGCGGGGCTCGAATGGATCGCCACCGGCATCGAGATCGCCGGCGTCGGCATCATCGTCGTCGGGGCCTTGGCGGCGACGGCGGTGTTCCTCCACGGTGGCTTCACGACGGTCGGCTGGCCGGCGGCCTACCGGCGCTATCGCGCCAACCTCGGCCGCGGCATCCTGCTCGGACTCGAGCTCCTCGTCGCCGCCGACATCATCGGCACGGTGGCCGTCACGCCCTCGCTCCAGAACCTCGCGGTGCTCGGCCTGATCGTGCTGATCCGAACCTTCCTGAGCATCTCGCTCGAGGTCGAGATCGAGGGTCGCTGGCCCTGGCAGCGCGCCGCCGCCGAAGCGGCTGGAAGCGGAGCCCGGACGGGAGAGCGGCTCTAGGGCGTGGACTCAACTGCTCTCAGCCACAACCGTGTTGAGGCAAGGGCGACGGCGGCGAGGAAGTTCGGGGCGAGCTTGTCGAAGCGCGTCGCCACGCGGCGGAACTGCTTGAGCTTGCAGAAGAAGCGCTCGACGAGGTTGCGGCGGCGATAGAGCTCTGGCGGGACGGAGCGCTGGAGGCGCACGCGGCTCTGCGTCGGGATGTGCGCGCGTCCCCCGCTGGCCGCGACGAGATCGAGGAGAGCGCGGCTGTCGTAGCCGCGGTCGGCGACCAGGTCTGCCGGCGGCAGCCCGGCCAAGAGCGCCGGCGCCGCAGTCTTGTCCGACGCCTGGCCCGGGGTGATCAGGAGCCGCACCGGCAGGCCGTCCTGATCGACGACGGCGTGGATCTTGGTGCTCAGTCCGCCACGAGAACGGCCGAGGGCGTGATCCGGACCCCCTTTTTTGCGCCCGCCGCGTGCTGGTGGGCGCGCACGATCGAACTGTCGATGAGATGCAGCGACTGCGGCGAGCGCGCCGCCAAGGCTTCGAAGACGGCCAGCCATACGCCCTTACGTGCCCACCGGTTGAAGCGGTTGTACACCGTCGTGTACGGCCCGTAGCGTTCCGGCAGGTCGCGCCAGGGCGAACCGGTCCGCAGCACGTAGAAAATGCCGTTGATCACTCGCCGGTCGTCCACTCGAGCCGGCCCCTTGCCACCCGCAGGCAGCAGCGGCTCCACGATCCGCCACTCCGCCTCGCTGAGATCATAGCGCGCCATCCCAAGGCTCCTTCCGGCAGCCTTGAATCAAGCTTCGCGCCCAACCGCAACCCGGTTGAGTACAGACTCTAGCCGTCCAGGTCGGACGCGGTGTCCAAGCCTACAGCGTTGAGCGGGCTGAG
>DASWMG010000111.1:0-9861 GCA_036399875.1 Solirubrobacterales bacterium | reverse complement strand
CGTCGTCGCCAACGCGCCGGAATCGAACTCGGTCGCCGCCGCCGAGCACACCCTGGCGCTGGCCCTGGCGCTCTGCCGCAACGTCCCGCAGGCCCACGGCTCGCTGACCGGGGGCGCCTGGGAGCGCTCGCGCTTCAAGGGCTCCGAGCTCTACGGCAAGACCCTCGGCGTGATCGGCTTCGGCCGCATCGGCCAGCTCGTCGCCCGCCGCGCCCAGAGCTTCGAGATGGAGGTGCTCGGCTTCGACAAGTTCGTCTCGGCGGAGCGCTTCCGCGAGCTCGGGGTCGAGGGGGTGGAGGAGCTGGACGAGTTGCTCGCCCGCGCCGACGTCGTCACCCTGCACGTGCCGAAGACCCCGGAGACGGTGAACCTGATCAACTCCGAGGCGGTCGCGGCGATGAAGGACGGCGCCCGCCTCGTCAACTGCGCCCGCGGCGAGCTGGTCGACCTCGACGCCGTCCTGGCGGGGCTGGAGTCGGGCAAGCTCGGCGGCGCCGCCCTCGACGTCTTCCCGTCGGAGCCCTTCACCGATCACCCGGTCTTCGCCCGTGACGACGTCGTCGTCACGCCCCACCTGGGCGCCTCGACCGCTGAGGCGCAGGACCGCGCCGGCGTCGTCACCGCCGAACAGGTGACCGCGGCGCTCAGCGGCGGCGTCGTCACCAACGCGGTCAACATCGCCGCCGTCCGCCCCGAGGAGATGGAGGCACTGGCGCCCTTCGTGCCGCTCTGCGAAAAGCTCGGTCGCCTTGCCCAGGGCCTCGGCGACGGCTCCGTGGACCGGGTCACCGTCGAGTTCCGGGGCCGCATCGCCGCCCACGACACGCGACTGCTCGGCGTCGCGGTGCTGGCCGGCATCCTCTCCGGCCACACCGAGGAGCCGGTCAACCTCGTCAACGCCCCGCAAATGGCCGAGGAGCGCGGCATCGAGCTGATCGAGACCAAGGACAGCGGCTCCGAGGACTTCACCGAGCTGGTCACCGTCCGCCTCGGTACCGACGGCGGCGCCGCCGAGGTTTCCGGCACCGGCGTCGGTCCCCGCAACGAGCCCTACCTGGTTTCGGTGTGGGGGGAGAGCTTCTACCTGCCCTTCGCCGAGCACCTCGCCGTCTTCCGCTACGCCGACCGCCCCGGGATGATCGGTCGGGTCGGGACGATGTTCGGCGAGGAGGGAGTCAACATCGTCTCCGCCGCGGTTGGCGCCTCGGCGGGCGGCGAGCAGGCGGTGATGGCGTTGACGACCGACGCACCGGTGCGAGCCGAGACGATCGGTCGCATCCTCGAGCTCGACGGCTTCAGCGTCGGTCGCTCGGTCGATCTCTGACCGATGCCCCCGGCGCAACGTTGGGCGCGCCGTGATGTTCTCCAGTTAGTGAAGAAGGCATTACTCCTCTCGGCGGCGCTCGCCGCCGCACTCGCCCTGCCGGTCAGTCCGGCGGCGGCCGCATACAACGTGGTGCTCGCCGGCGGCGCGGAAGCGAACACGATCCATATCGAGCTGACGCCCGACGGGCGTCAGTACGCAATCGAATCGATCGTCCCCCTCGAAGTTGGCGGCGAGGTCTGCGTCCACCCGGAAGGGCGCGAAAACGAGCTGGTCTGCGACGCCCCGCAGATCGTCAGCTTCGAAGTCAACTCCGGCGCCGGCGATGACGTCGTCTCGGTGGCCCCGACCGTGCCCGCGCCGGTGACGATGCGCGGCGGGCCCGACGACGATCTGCTTATCGGCGGCGGCGGCGCGGACAAACTGAACGGCGGCGAAGGCGACGACCGCTTGATCGGGGGGCCCGGCGGGGACGCGCTGCTCGGTGGGCCGGGGAGGGACACCCTCAGCGGCGGCGGCGGCAGCGATCTGCTCGTCGGAGGACCCGACAAGGACATCCTGCGCGGCGGCCCCGGCAAGGACGCCGAAATCCAAGAGGTACGGAAGTCCCGCTAGGACCGCGCGGGGTGCGCTAATCTGGCAGAACCGAATGGCACTCCGGCTCGACAGCCTGGCGCTTCTCCTTCTCCTCCCCCCTCGGGGGGAATAGCGCTGGGCGGCGCGACAGCCGCGAGAGACAAGGTCATTCGGAAAAGCTGGAGAAGGAGGAGAGCACCGTGAGTTCACCATCCGACGCCAATCGCGTCCACATCTTCGACACGACGCTCCGCGACGGCGAGCAGTCGCCCGGCATCTCGCTCAACACGGCCGAGAAGGTCGAGATCGCCCACCAGTTGGCGCGGCTCGGAGTCGACGTGATCGAGGCCGGCTTCCCGATCACCTCGCCCGGCGATTTCGAGGCGGTCGAGGCGATCGCCCGCGAGGTCGAGGGGCCGACGATCTGCGGCCTGGCTCGCACCCACAAGGCGGACATCGACGCCGCCTGGGGGGCGATCCGCGACGCCCACCGGCCCCGCATCCACACCTTCATCTCCACCTCCGACATCCACATCGAGCACCAACTGCAGACCGACCGCGAGGACGTCAAGGGCCAGGCTCGCGCCGCCGTCGCTCTGGCCCGCTCCTACTGCGATGACGTCGAGTTCTCGCCGATGGACGCGACCCGCGCCGACGTCGAGTTCACCGCCGAGGTCTGCGCGATCGCGGTCGAGGAGGGCGCGACCGTCGTCAACATCCCGGACACCGTCGGCTACACGACGCCCGAGGAGTACGCCGACTACTTCCGACGGCTGTACGAGCTGGCGCCGTCGCTGCGCGGGGTCGAGCTCTCGGTCCACTGCCACGACGACCTGGGGATGGCGGTCGCCAACTCCTACGCAGGGGTGCTGGCCGGCGCCCGCCAGGTCGAGTGCGCCGTCAATGGGATCGGCGAGCGGGCCGGCAACTGCTCGCTGGAGGAGATCGTGATGCTGATCCGGACCCGCGAGGACGTCCACGGCCTCACCACCGGCGTCAACACCCGCGAGCTGGCCCGCACCAGTCGCATGGTCTCGCGCCTCACCGGCTACCCGGTCCAACCCAACAAGGCCGTCGTCGGCCGCAACGCCTTCGCCCACGAGTCGGGCATCCATCAGGACGGCGTGCTGAAGGAGCGCAGCACCTACGAGATCATGGACGCGACCGAAGTGGGGCTGGAGTCCAACTCGATCGTGCTGGGCAAGCACTCCGGCCGTCATGCGCTGCGCGACGCGCTGGAGCAGCTCGGCTTCGAGGTCGAGGGCAATGCGCTCAACGCCGCCTTCAAGCGCTTCAAGGAGATCGCCGACCGCAAGAAGCAGGTGACGGCGCTCGACCTGGAGGCGATCGTCTCCGACGAGATGCGCGAACGCGAGGACGCCCACGAGCTGGCCTGGTTCGAGGTCGTGGCGGGCTCGCGGCGCGAGCCGCTGGCCCGGGTCGCCGTCAAGCTGCCCTCGGGCGAGGAGGCGGTCGCCGAATCCAGCGGCGACGGGCCGGTGGACGCGATCTTCCACGCGATCCAGAAGGCGACCGCGACGGAGTGCGAGTTGCGCCAGTACACGGTCGAGGCGGTGACCGGGGGGGAGGACGCCCTCGGTGCGGTCAGCGTGATGCTGCGCGTCGCCGGCCGCCTCGCCACCGGCCAGGGCGTCGCCACCGACATCCTCGAGGCGTCGGCCCGCGCCTACGTGCGAGCGCTCTCGAACGCGCTCGAGGGCGCCGCGATCCGCGAGGCCGAAGCGGCAACCGCCGAGGCCGCGGTCGAACGCACGCCCGGTCCTTAGACCCGCCGGCTATTCGGTGCCCATATGGGCACCTAAGACCCGGCGGGTCCCGCCAGGGCGGTCAGCTGTGCGCGATCCCGGCGGATCGCTTCGACTGACTCGACGACCGCGACGGCGCCCGCCTCGCGCAGCTCTTCCTCGGCGAAGCCGCCGCTGAGCACGCCCAGCGTGGGGATGCTGGCGTTGGCGGCGGCGCGGGCGTCCCAAACCGAGTCGCCGACCATCAGCCAGGGACCGTCGCCGCCGGCCTTCTCCATCGCCGCCTTGATCAGATCGGGCTCCGGCTTCGTCTGTTCGACGTCGGCCGAGGTGGTCCAGCCGGAGACGAGGTCGCGGGCGCCGAGCAGGTCCAGGTAGTGGTCGACCTCCTCCTGCTTGGCCGAGCTGGCCAGGACGACCGATAGGTCCTCGTCCGCCAGCTCGCGCAGCAGCTCGCGGGCGCCGGGCAGAGGCTCGACTTCCTCGATCATCTTCATGTAGGCGTCGCCGTGGCCCTCGCGCAGCGCCTCGCCCTGGTCCTCGTCGACCTCCTCGCCGAGCAGCGCGGGGACGAACTGGTCGCCGCCCATGCCGACGTGGCGGTGGATCTTCCAGGCGGGGACCTGGTGCCCGTGAGCCTGGAACGCCCGCTGCCAGGCGATCGCGTGGTGGTAGTTGGTGTCGACGAGCGTTCCGTCGATGTCGAGGATGAGGCTGAGGGCCATTCGGCTGCGCTACCCCGTCCGCCCGACATACAATCGTCCGTGATAATGTACAGCCGATGCTTGCGACCGCCGAGGAGAAAGTCGACATCGGCCCGCGCGTCCGCGCCCTGCGCGACGCGATGGGCCTCTCGCTGCGCGATCTGGCAGCCCGCAGCGGCGTCAGCGCGCCGATGCTCTCCCAGGTCGAGCGGGGGGAGACGAGCCCGACCCTGGCGGTGGCGGGCAAGATCGCCGCCGGCCTGGAGCTCACCCTCTCGCAGCTCCTGCGCCTCGACGAGGGCGAGCACGTCGTCGTCAGCCGCGCCGCGCGAC
Source organism: Solirubrobacterales bacterium (assembly GCA_036399875.1). GTDB lineage: Bacteria > Actinomycetota > Thermoleophilia > Solirubrobacterales > 70-9 > VRUE01. The sequence goes on along the minus strand of DASWMG010000111.1, from coordinate 5,158 downwards.
GACGCCGCTCCGCCCGCGGGGGGCATCAGTTCGAGGAGCTGACGCCACCGCTGCCGGGCCAGCGGGCCGACGTCTCGCTGCACAGCCTGCGCCCGGGCGCCGCCACCGGCGGCCCCGACGACCCGCCGATGCACGAGCCGGGCAGCCGCGAGACCGCCGTCGTCCTGCGCGGCGTCCTGGCACTCGTCGTCGAGGGAACCCGCCACGAGCTCGGCGAAGGCGACGCCGTAACGTTCGACGCGGACCTGCCGCACCACTTCGAGAACGAAGGCGAGGAGGAAGCCGAGTTCCTCGCCGTGATCGCCGCCGGGCTGAGGAGGAGCTGACCGCCATGCCGAAGACCATGTTCGACAAGATCTGGGAGGCGCACGAGGTCGCCGACGGCCTGATCTACATCGACCTGCACCTCGTCCACGAGGTCACCTCGCCGCAGGCCTTCGACGGGCTGCGGATGGCCGGCCGCGCTGTGCGCCGGCCCGACAAGACGCTGGCGACGGCCGACCACAACGTGCCCACCGACGGCACCAAGGCGGCGCGGCTGATCGCCGACACGCTCTCGCGCGTCCAGGTCGAGACCCTGGAGCGCAACTGCGAGGAGTTCGGCATCCCCGTCTACTCGCTCGGCTCCGAGCGCCAGGGCATCGTCCACGTGATCGGGCCCGAGCTCGGGGTCACCCAGCCGGGCATGACGATCGTCTGCGGCGACAGCCATACCTCGACCCACGGCGCCTTCGGCGCGCTCGCCTTCGGCATCGGCACCTCCGAGGTCGAGCACGTGCTCGCCACCCAGTGCCTGGTCCAGAAGCGGCCGAAGACGATGCGGATCTCCTACACGGGCGAGCTGAGCCCCGGCGTGACCCCCAAGGACCTGATCCTGGCGACGATCGGCCAGCTCGGCACCGGGGGCATGGTCGGCCATGCCGTCGAGTACGCGGGGCCGGCGATCGAGGCGCTCTCGATGCCCGGCCGGATGACCGTCTGCAACATGACGATCGAGGGCGGGGGGAGGGCCGGGATGATCGCCCCCGACGAGACCACCTTCGAGTGGGTGCGAGGCAAGCCCGCCGCCCCCGCCGACTTCGAGGCAGCCGTCGAGCGCTGGCGCGCGCTGCCGACCGACCCAGGCGCCAGCTTCGACACCGAGGTCGAGATCGACGCCGTCGCGATCTCGCCGATGGTCACCTGGGGGACGACCCCGGGCATGGTCGTCCAGGTCACCGACGCGGTCCCCGACCCCGCCCAGATGGAGTCGCCCGCCGACCGCGAGTCGGCCGAACGGGCCCTCACCTACATGGCGCTGGAGCCCGGGACGCCGATGACCGAGGTGAGGCCCGAACGCGTCTTCATCGGCTCCTGCACCAACTCGCGGATCGAGGACCTACGCGAGGCGGCGGCGGTCGTGGACGGTCGCAAGGTCGCCGGCTCGGTGCGGGCGATGGTCGTCCCCGGCTCCCAGCAGGTCAAGAAGACCGCCGAAGCGGAGGGCCTAGACGAGGTCTTCCGCTCCGCCGGCTTCGAATGGCGCGAGGCGGGCTGCTCGATGTGCCTGGGCATGAACCCCGACACGCTGATGGAGGGTGAGCGCTGCGCCTCGACCTCCAACCGCAACTTCGAGGGTCGCCAGGGCAAGGGCGGCCGCACCCACCTGGTCAGTCCCAAAATGGCCGCCGCCGCGGCGATCGAGGGTCACTTCGTCGACATCAGGGATTGGAGCTGAGATGCGACCGATAGACGTGATTGAGGGCAAGGTCTCGGTCCTGGACCGCGCCGACGTCGACACCGACCAGATCATCCCCAAGCAGTTCCTGAAGCGGGTCGAGCGCAGCGGCTTTGGCGAGTTCCTCTTCTACGACTGGATCCGCTCCGGCGAGATCGAGCTGGAGCCGAACCCGATCCTGGTCGCCGGCCGCAACTTCGGCTGCGGCTCCTCGCGCGAGCACGCTCCCTGGGCGCTCGAGGACTTCGGCTTCGAGGCGGTGATCGCGCCGTCCTTCGCCGACATCTTCTATTCCAACTGCACCAAGATCGGGCTGCTGCCGGTGGTGCTCGACGAGGAGCACTGCCGCGCCGTCGCCGCCGCAGGCGAAGCGCGGATCGACGTCGACGACCAGACCGTCAACACGGCCGACGGCGTCTTCCCCTTTGAGATCGAGCCCGACGTCAAGCACCGCCTGCTGAACGGCCTCGACGACATCGGCATCACGCTGGAGAACGGCGGCGCGATCGACGCCTTCGAGGGCGCCGGCGGCGCCGAGCGCGGCCCCGTCACCACCGCGCTCTGAGCGCGATGGCGCCTGGCACCGCCGACTGGGACGCGAAGGCCTACGACCGCCTCGCCGCGCCGCAGGAAGAGTGGTCGCGCGAGGTTCTGGCGCGGCTGCCGCTGAAGGGGGACGAGACGGTCCTCGACGCGGGCTGCGGCTCGGGCCGCGTCACGCGGCTGCTGCTCGACCGACTGCCCGAGGGCAAGGTGATCGGCGTTGACGGCTCGGAGTCGATGGTCGAGGAGGCGAAGCGCTCGCTCGCCGAGTACGGCGACCGGGTCGAGCTGATCCACTCCGACCTCCTTGAGCTGGAGCGGGACGAGCCGGTCGACGCCGTCTTCTCCAACGCCGTCTTCCACTGGATCTTCGACCACGACCGGCTCTTCCGCCGTCTCCGCTCGGCTCTGAAAACGGGCGGGCTCCTCGCCGCCCAGTGCGGGGGAGAGGGGAACGTCGCCAACTGGGTCGCGGCGGTCAAGCGCGCCGCCGAGCGCGAACCCTTCGCCCGGTACCTCGCTGACCGCGCCGAGCCGTGGCACTACGCGACGGCAGAGGAGACCGAAGCGCGCCTCGTGCGCGCCGGCTTCGCCGACGTCCGCTGCTGGCTCGAAGAGCGCGTCGTCGAGCCCGAGGACCCGCGCCACTACGTTGCCGTGGTCGGCCTCGCCGCCCACCACGAGATGCTGCCGCCCGAGCTGCGCGAGCCGTTCACCGACGCGGTGGACGCCGAGCTGCCGCGCCCCCTGGTCCTCCGCTACGTCCGCCTCAACATCGAGGCCCGCGTCTGACGCGCGCGGGGCTCAGAGGCTGGCCTCGGTCACATCGCTGCGCTGGCGCAGACGGTTGAAGGCGCTGGCGCAGACGCTCGTCGGCTCGGCGCCGTCAGGAAGCAGGAGAACCTCGCGGCCCTCCGCCGGCGGCCGCCTGACGGCGCGGCTGGCGATCGTCCGCTGGCCGCTGTGCACGGTGAGGTAGAGGTGCCGCGAGCGGCGGCGCGCGGTGCTCTCGAGCCGGTAGTCGATCAAGCAGCATCGCCCCTCTGACCTTGCCTCGATCGAGGGCGGCCGCGGGTAGGTCCCCTTGCCGATCCAGTGGAGGGCGCCGCCGAGGAGCCGCAGCCCCGCGCGCCGGCGCGCACCGGCTTGGAAGGCCGCCGGGTGGTCCCACTTCGCCTGGCGGCCCGGGCCGGGCGGCCCGTTGCCGAGCCGGTTCGCGATCACGTGCTCGGAGCTTCCCCAGCGTCCGGGCCACTTCGCCCAGCGACCCGCCGGCTCGACCGGCAACAGCTCCTCGGGGCCGTCGCCGTAGGCGTGGTCGATCCCGATCGCCGAGTAGACGTGCGTTCCCGGCGTGAAGTAGCAGGCGTGGGAGAGCGAGGCGACGTAGACGACCGGGTGGCGGCCTCCGTCGCGCTCAACGGTCTCGACCCCGCCGTCGGCGAAGCGGCGTGCTTCCCCGGCGGCGTGCTGGGAGTAGGCGGCCAGCTCCGGCGCGCCGCTCGCGTCGAGCCCGATCTGGACCATCTCCCAGTCGCCCTCGTGCTTGCCGAAGCCGAACAGGTTCTTCGGGTTGTAATAGAACCAAAGCCAGTACTGGAGCCAGGTTCTTCCCTCACTTCGAACCACGTGACCGTAGAGCCGACCCGCGTAGCGCCCTTCGCCCTCCATGCGCCGGGCATCGCCGAGGACGTCGGGCGCCATCGCGATGCAGTCGTCGGCGCGCGGGGCGACGCCCTCCGGGTAGTCGCTCAAGAGGTCGAGGGAGAGCGGCGGCTCGCCGCCGGCGCGCGCGACCACTTCGCCCTCGCCGCGGCGCAGGACGTTGCCGGGGTTCTCGACCGCGCCGCTGACCGAGCTGGCGCGGTAGTCGTACTGACGGTCATAGCGCAGGAGCGGCCGGTGCCGCTCGAGCAGGTCGAGATCGTTGCTCGAGATCTGCCGTTCAGTAGTTCTCTCCTCCATAAATCAGACGTTAACCCTCCGTGCCGAGGGATCGCCCGCTCAGCCGATATCCATAGGCTGCCCGCGTGGAGTCGAACGCCCGCATCGTCCTGCTGCCCGGCGACGGGATCGGGCCCGAGATCGTCGCCGCCACGCGCCGCCTGCTCGAGGCCTTGGGCGAGTTCTCCTTCGAGGAGCACCTCGTCGGCGGCGCCTCGATCGACGCTCACGGCACGGCCCTCACCGACGAGGTGCTCGATGCCTGCCGCGGCGCCGACGCGGTGCTGCTCGGCGCGGTCGGCGGCCCCAAATGGGACACGACCGACCCCGACGAGCCGCGTCCCGAGCAGGGTTTGCTCGGCCTGCGCAAGGGGATGGGCCTCTACGCCAACCTCCGGCCCGTGCGCCCGAGCCGGGCGCTCGTCGGCGCCAGCCCGCTGCGCGAGGAGCGGATCAACGGCACCGACCTGCTCGTCGTCCGCGAGCTGACCGGCGGCATCTACTTCGGCGACAGCGGCCGCGACGGCGACTCCGCCCACGACACCTGCGAGTACTCAGCGGCCGAGATCGAGCGGATCTCCCACACCGCGTTCGAGGCGGCTCGCCGCCGCGGCGAGGGCAGCGGCCGCAAGCCGCGCGTCACCTCGGTGGACAAGGCCAACGTTCTGGAGACCTCGCGGCTCTGGCGCGAGGTGGTGGGACGGGTGGCGCCCACCTATCCCGACGTCGAGCTAGAGCACCTCCTGGTTGACAACGCGGCGATGCAGCTCGTCTCGCGCCCGGCGAGCTTCGACGTGATCCTCACCGAGAACATGTTCGGCGACATCCTCAGCGACGAGGCCGCGATGCTCACGGGCTCGATCGGGATGCTCCCGAGCGCGTCCGTCGGGGAGCCGGACACGCCCGGGCTGTTCGAGCCGGTGCACGGCTCGGCGCCCGACATCGCGGGGTCCG
>DASWMG010000110.1:0-14368 GCA_036399875.1 Solirubrobacterales bacterium | reverse complement strand
GTCGATCACGTAGACAAGGGTGTCATCGGGGCCGGCTTCGGGCGGTGGTTCCCCTTCGGACTGCCAGGCGGGAGGAGAGATCAGCTTGCGCCGACCCCCCACGCGCATCCCCGCGATGCCCTTGTGCCAGGCGGGCGTGATCATGATGTTGCGCTTGCCGAGGACGAACCGAAACGGCTTGCTGCGCTCCCAGGAATTGGTGAAGGGCGCGCCGGTCCAGAACACGCCGACGTACTCGACCTCCAGCTCGTCGCCGCGCTTCGCGACCGGGCCCTTTCCCTTCCTCAGGTCCTCGACCACCAGCCGCCGCGGCGGCGCGCCGGCCGGTATCTCGATCGGAGGTCCCGCGCCGCGGTCGATGGTGCGCGGCTTTGCGGCCGCCGCGGTGCCGGACGAATCGTCGTCGCCGCCGCAGCCGCCCAGTAGGAGCAGGCCCCCGACGAAGGCGATCGTCGCCGCCCGCATCCCTATCCCACCTCTATCAGGTCAACGACGTAGACCAGCGCGTTGTTCCACACTTCCGGGGATGCCGGCACCCCGTATCGCGCCGCCATGGTGCCGGGGACGACCAGGTGCCGGCGGCCGCCCTCTCGCATGCCGGGCAGCCCCTTCACCCAACCCGGGATCACGTCTTCCTTTCGCAGCTTGAAGGTGAAGCGTTTCGGCCACCCCCAGGACGATTCGAAGAATTCGCCGCCGTCGTAGCGGACGGCGATGAAGTTGACGGTCAGCTCATCGCCCGGCTTCGCCACAGGACCGCTGCCCTCGATCATGTCCGTGACGGTCAGCTTCCTCGGCAGCGGCCCATCGGGCACATAGACCCTGGCCTCGGGCCGCTTCGACGCTTGAGCACCGGACTGAACCGGAATCGGCTTGCCAGGCTCGGCCGGCAGCCGCTCCGTCGTGACATCCCGCCCCTTAGCGTCGTCGGTGGTGTCGGCTGAGGAATCGCTTCCACCGCAGCCGGTGCCGAACATCGCGAGCAACGGCACCACCACGAGCAGGGCGACGGCCACCCCCCTGCCCCGTCGCCGCTTCATTGCTTGTCGCGCGGCCTTTCGATTTCGGTCACGTCGACCACGTACACGAGCGTGTCGCCCTTTTTGCTGCCGGGCGGCACATCTCCCGGTTTGGTCGGGAAGATCAAGACGCGACGGCCGCCGACACGAGCCCCCTCCATGCCTTCATCCCAGCCGTAGGACCAAGAGCCGGCTCCGTAGGGGAAGCCGAGCGGGCTGCCGGGCACCCAGGCCGATTCGATTTCCTCGCCCGTCTCGTAGATGCCGGCGACGTAGTGGACTCCGACCGTGTCGCCTTTCTGGATCTCAGCGCCGGTGCCCTCGATCAGGTCTTTGACGATGAGCTTGTCGCTCGACGGGCCCTGCGGTATCTCCGGCTTCGGGCCTTTGGACCTTTCCTCGGCCTCAACGCTGCGCAGGGCGGTTCCCGAGTCGTCATTCGAGTCTGCGCTCGAGTCGTCGCTGCCGCAGCCGGCGAGCGCGAGCATGCAGATCGCAGCCGCGAGCATCACCCCCATGATCGACAGCAGCCTTGGCCCCCTCACGGTTGGCAATCCTAGTAAAGATTTGAGAAATTCGAGCAATCCACCGGTAGGTTTGGCCAGTGGATAGCCCTTTTCTCACGTCGTTCCTGCTGCCGGCGGCGATCGCGGTGATCATGTGCAGCCTGGGGATGACGCTGACGCCGGCCGACTTCCGGCGCGTGCTCGTCGCGCCGCGCGGGGTGGCGATCGGGATGCTGAACCTGGCGCTCATCTCGCCGCTGCTGGCGCTGACCACCGCCGAGCTGTTCGGCCTCTCTCCCGAGCTGGCGGTCGGGCTCGTCCTGCTCGGGGCCTCCCCCGGCGGGATGATGGCCAACATGCTGACCCACCTGGCCCATGGGGACACGGCGCTCTCGATCACGATGACGGCGATCAGCAGCGTGGGGGCCATCGTCACCGTGCCGCTCTTCCTCGCCCTTTCGGCCAGCCACTTCGGCGCCGGGGACGTCGGCGACGCCAGCATGCTGGGGATCGTCGCCCGCGTCTTCGCGATCACGGTCGTGCCGGTCGCGTTCGGGATGTGGCTGCGCCGGCGCGATCCAGAGTGGGTCGAGTCGATCTACCCGCGCTTCCGCAACATTTCGCTGGTCATGTTCGCGCTGGTCGTCCTCGGCGCGATCGCCAGCGAGCACGACACCGTCGCCGAGAACGCCACCGAGGTCGGCGGAGCGGCGATCGCGCTGAACGTCGCCGCCATGTCGCTCAGCTTCGCGATCTCCAAGCTGGCCAGGCTCGACGACCGCCAGGCGTCGGCGATCTCGCTCGAGTTGGGAATCCACAACGCGGCGCTTGCGGTCGCGGTGGGGGCGACGCTCGCGGCGACCCTGACGATCCCGGCCGCCGTCTACGCGACCTTCATGCTCTTCACCGGCGGAACCTTCGCCTGGGCGATGAGCCGGCGCATAGACTCGGCGTCCGGGTAAGCACGAGGAGGAGAAGATGGGCGAGAACCTTGCATCCCTGCTGACCGAAAGCGCCTCGCGCTCGCCGCGGGCGGCGGCGATCAGGCTCGGCGAGTTCGAGTTGAGCTACGGCCAGCTCGACGACGCCAGCGCCCGCCTCGCGACCGTGCTGCGCGAGCGCGGCGTCGAGCCCGGCGACCGCGTCGGCGTGATGCTCCCCAACGTGCCGCAGTTCCCGGTCGCCTACTACGGCGCGCTGCGGGCCGGCGCCACCGTCGTTCCGATGAACGTCCTGCTGAAGCGGCGCGAGATCGCGTTCTACATCGAGGACTCGGGCGCGAAGCTGCTGCTCGCCTGGCACGGCTTCGCCGAGGAGGCCCGGGGCGGCGCCGAGGACGCCGCCGCCGAGCTGGTCGAGGTCGAGCCCGAGTCCTTCGCCGAGCTGTTTGCCGGCGCCGAGCCGACGCCGGGCCTTGCCGAGGTAGCGGACGACGACACCGCGGTCATCCTCTACACCTCGGGCACCACCGGCAAGCCGAAGGGCGCCGAGCTGACCCACGCCAACCTGCTCACCAACGCCGACGTCTGCATGCGGACGACGAGCGAGATCCAGGCGGGCGACGTCGTCTTCGGCGGACTGCCGCTCTTCCACTCCTTCGGCCAGACCGTCGCCATGAACGCCTCGCTCAAGGTCGGCGCCTGCCTCACCCTGGTGCCCAAATTCGATCCCGGCGAGGCGCTGGAGACGATCGAGCGCGACCGCGTCACCCACTTCTACGGCGTGCCGACCATGTTCGGGGCGCTCCTCCACCATCCCGAGCGCGAGCGCTTCGACACCGCCAGCGTGCGCACCTGCATCACCGGCGGCGCGTCGATGCCGGTCGAGGTGCTGCGCGGCTTCGAGGAGGCGTTCGGCTGCATCGTGCTCGAGGGCTATGGGCTCTCGGAGACCTCCCCCGTCGCTTCCTCCAACCATCCCGGCAGGGAGCGCAAGCCCGGCTCGATCGGCACGCCGATCGAGGGTGTCGAGATGCGGGTCGTGGACGAGGACGACAACGAGGTCGCGCAGGGAGAGGTCGGCGAGATCGTGATCCGGGGGCACAACGTGATGAAGGGCTACTGGCAGCGCCCCGACGCGACCGAGGAGGCGATGCGGGGCGGCTGGTTCCACACCGGCGACATGGCCCGCACCGACGAGGAGGGCTACTTCTTCATCGTCGACCGCAAGAAGGACCTGATCATCCGCGGCGGTTACAACGTCTATCCGCGCGAGGTCGAGGAGGTCCTCTACGAGCATCCGAAGATTCGCGAAGCGGCCGTGGTCGGCGTCCCCCACGAGGAGTGGGGCGAGGAGATCGGCGCCGCGGTCGTCCTCCACGAGGGCGAGGAGCTGAGCGCCGAGGAGGTCAGCGCCTACGTCAAGGAGCGGATCGCCGCCTACAAGTACCCCCGGGTCGTCTGGTTCCTCGACGACCTGCCGAAGGGGCCGACCGGCAAGATCCTCAAGCGCGAGATAGAGGTCCCCGCCGCCACCGGATCGTCCCCGGCCGCCTGAGCGCGCCCGGCATGGCCCGCGAGAGGAGCGCGAAGCCTCGCGACCGCAACGAGGTCGAGTTCGCGCGGATCGTCGCCTTCAGCGACGGCGTCTTCGCGATCGCGATCACGCTGCTCGTCCTCAACCTGAGCGTTCCCGAGCAGATCCCCGGCGATGACCTGACGAGCGCGCTCTGGGACCAGCGGCACGACCTGCTCGCCTACGCGCTCAGCTTCGCGGTGATCGGACGCTTCTGGGTCGTGCACCACCGCGTCTTCGGCGACCTGACCGGCTTCGACGGCCGCCTGATGGGCCTCAACCTCTTCTACCTGGCCTGGATCGTGCTGATTCCGTTCTCGAGCCAGGTGCTCGGCGACCATGCCGGCGATACGGGGGCGGTCGTCCTCTACGCAACCAACCTCGCCGCGGTCACGCTGATCGGCGATCTGATGTTCGCCGACGCCCGTCGCGCTGGTCTGCTCGCCTCCGACCCGGAGTCCTACGAGGAAGGCCGGCGACGAGCCCTCCTCACCGTCGCGATCTTCGTCGCCTCGATCCCGATCGCCTTCCTCAACGCCCACGCCGCCCCCTACATCTGGCTCGGCCTCTTCCTCGCGCCGCTGCGGCAGCGGGCCCGGCTTAAGCGTTGATCAACTTTCCCTGAGTAACATCGCCCGCCAAATCCAGTCGGCGGGCAGCGGGAGGCCGTCCGCCTCAAACAAGGAGGGGAACCATGTTGAAGAGACGCCTTTCGGCGTTGGTCTCGACGCTCGCGATCTGCGTGGCGGGGGCAGCGATCTCGCCGGCCAGCTCGCTGGCGCTCGATCCGATCCTGTTCGTGCACGGTTGGTCGGGAAGCGCCTCGAACTGGAGCACGATGATCTCCAGGTTCGAAAAAGACGGCTATCCGAAATCGTACCTGCGCGCCTACAGCTACAACACCTCGCAGTCGAACATCACGACCGCGGAAACGGTCGTCAAAAGCGAAGTGGAAGCGCTAAAGAAAGCGACCGGGGCGGCGAAGGTGGACATCATCGCCCACTCGATGGGCAGCCTCAACAGCCGCTGGTACGTCAAGTTCGTGACGGGCGGGGAAGCGAACGTCGACGAGTGGGTCTCGCTCGGCGGCCCCAACCACGGCACCAGCGCGGCATACGCGTGCTTCAGCGCCTCGTGCGTGGACATGCGGCCGGAATCGCCCTTCCTCAACGCCCTCAACGCCGGCGACGAGACGCCCGGCGCCGTCAACTACGGAACCTGGTGGTCGCCCTGCGACGAGTTCATCAACCCCGACGAAAGCGTTGTGCTCAGCGGCGCCACCAACACGAAAACGGCGTGCATCTCGCACCTCGCCCTGATCAGCGACGAAGCGGTCTACAAACAGGTCCGTGAATTCGTGAAATAGCCGGGAAACTGGCTGGGCAGCCAGGATCGCGGTATCCTGCTGCCCAGCCACCCCCCTGCCGAAGGAGAACGATGAGCGTCGCGTCCCAGAGCCTGATGGACAACGTCACCTACGAGGACCTCTACCAGCGCTGGGAGCAGGGCAACTGGAGCGCCTACGACATCGATTTCTCCCAGGACAAGGCCGGCTGGGAGGCGCTCAGCGAGATCCAGAAGCGCTCGGCGATGTGGATCTACTCGATGTTCTTCTACGGCGAGGACCGTGTCGCCGACACCCTCGCCCCTTACGTGACCGCCGCCCCGACCGAGGAGCAGTCCTACTTCCTCGCCACGCAGCAGGTCGACGAGGTCCGCCACGCGGTCTTCTTCCACCGCTTCTTCAAGGAGGTGATCGGGGTCGGCGGCGACTCGATCCAGGCGACCCTCTCCTCCACCCTGCCCCAGCTCAACTGGGGCTACCGAGGCATCTTCGACCGGCTCGACAAGATGGCCGAGGAACTGCGCAAGGACCGCTCGATCCCCAAGTACGCGCAGGCGATCACGCTCTACCACCTGATCGTCGAGGGCTCCCTCGCTCAGCCCGGCCAGCACTTCATCGAGGACTTCTTCGCCTCCGAGGAAACGCTGCCCGGCTTCAGCCAGGGGATGACCAACGTCTCGCGCGACGAGCAGCGCCACATCGGCTTCGGCGTCAAGGTCCTCTCCGAGCTGCTCGCCGAAGGGCGTCCCGGCTGGGAGGAGAACCGCGCCGCCGTCACCGAGCTGCTGCGCGAGACGCTGCCCTACGGGCCGGCCGTCTTCTACCCGCCCAACTTCGACCGCGAATACACCGAGTGCTACGGCTTCAGCCTCGAGGACATCTTCGCCTTCGGCCTCAAACTGATCCGCCAGCGCTGGCGCACGATCGGCTACCCGACCGAGGAGATGCCGCCCGGCGTCTTCCCCTTCGACCCCGCACAGCCCGAGGCCGTAATCGCTGAGCGACAGGTCAAGCTGATGGAAGCCGGCGTGCTCGGCCCGGCCGAGGTCGCGCAGCCGAACCCCTCCCCAGAGACGCAGCGCCTCTACTTCGACGTGATCGAGCGGGTCGCGGATCCGGCGGCGGCGAACGGCTCGCCGCTGGTCGTCCAGTGGCGCTTCAGCGACGCCGAGCCGTGGCACCTGACGATCGACAACGGCTCGACCCACGCCGCCCCCGGCGAGGCGCCCGATCCGAGCGTCGTCCTGGAGAGCAGCTGGAAGGACTGGATCGCCTCCGGCAAGCCCGACGCCAACCCGATGAAGATGGTCCTGCAGCGCCGCATCCGCCCGCGCGGCAAGCTCCGCGAGCTGGCGCGGATGCGCAAGGTGTTCAACTGAGCACCTAGGAGATAGGCGGGCGGCGTTCAGCCCAGGGCCGCTCGGCCTCGAGCTGGGCCGCGAGCGAGAGCAGGGTCGCCTCGTCGCCGGGGCGGCCGATCGCCTGCACCGCGAGCGGCATGCCGTCGTCGGCGAACCCGGCGGGGATGGACGCGGCCGGGTTGCCGAGGTGGTTCCACGGCACGCAGTAGGGATAGAACCGGCTCATGCCGAGCACGGTGCGGATCGGTCCTTGCCCCTCCCAGCGCCGCACCGGAACCGCCGTTCCGCCCATCACCGGCGTCAGCAGGACGTCGCAGGTGTCGAAGATCGCGTTGACGCGGGCGGCGTCCGTCGCCTGCGCACGGCGGGCCCGCTCGAAGAGCGCCTCGGGGATCAGTCGCCCGAGCCGGCCGAGGCCGCGCGTGCGCCGTTCGAGCCGCTCGGGATGGGGCACCTTGGCGAAGTCTTCGGCGATCCCGCGCAGGTAACGCGGCGAGATGTTGTTGCCGATCGCGCCCCAAGCCGGATCGCGCTCGGCGACCTCGTGCCCGAGCGAGCGCAGCAGCTCGGCGGTGTCGGCGACCGCACGCTTGGCGAACTCGGCGACGGTCGGCGGCGCGGCGGCGCGGGGCGGCGCGGTGGACCAGGCGATCCGCAGCTTGCCGGGAGCCGTCCGTGCCGCCTCCAGGAACGGCTGGTCCGACGGCGCGGGCGCTCCGACCTCCTTCGACCCACCGCTGACGAGATCGAGCCAGAGCGCCGTGTCGGCGACCGTGCGGCTGAGGCAGCCGTTGGCGGAGAGGCCGTTCCAGTGTTCGAGGTCAGGGCCCAGGGAGATGCGACCCCGCTGCGGTTTCAGGCCGAAGACCCCGCACGAGGCGGCCGGGATGCGGATCGAGCCGGCGCCGTCCGATGCCGAGGCGATCGGCACCAGGCCGGACGCGACGGCCGTGCCGCTGCCGCCGCTGGAGCCGCCGGGGCTGCGCTGCGGGTTCCAGGGGTTGCGGGTGACGCCCCAGGTGGCCGACTCGCTGAAACCGCAGATGGCCAGCTCGGGCAGCAGCGACTTGCCGACGACGATCGCGCCGGCCTCGCGCACGCGCCGCACCATCTCCGAGTCGGCGGAGGCCGGGTCGGGGAAGGCGTCCGTGCCATTGGTCGTCAACTCGCCGGCGAGGTCGTGGTTGTCCTTGAGCGCAATCGGCACGCCGAGCAGCGGCCGCTCGTCGCCGGCCTTCAGCCGCGCCTCCGCCTGCTGCGCCTCCAACAGGGCTCGCTCGCCGAGGACGACGCGGAAGGAGTTGAGCTGGGGGTCCAGCCGCTCGATCCGGTCGAGGCTCATGCGGACCAGCTCGGTCGGCGAGATCTCGCCGCCGCGGATCATCTCCGCTTGGCGAATCGCCCCCGCGAATGCGACCTCCTCGCTCACGCGGCGTAGCTAATCAGGTCAGCTCGGGCTGCGGCTCCGGCTTCGGCCCGCCGTCCTCGAAGCTGAGCCGCGGCAGGACGCGGTCGAGCCAGGAAGGCATCCACCAGTTCCAGCGACCCATCAGCTTCATCGCTGCGGGAACGAGGATGAGGCGGACGAGGGTCGCGTCGAGCGCGATCGCGACGGCGCAGCCCATGCCGAGCTCCTTGATCGAGGGCACGCCGGTGAGGACGAAGACGGCGAAGACCGCGCTCATGATCAGCGCCGCCGAGGAGATCGTGCGGGCGCTGGAGGCGAGGCCCTCGGCGACCGCTCGCTCGTTGTCGCCATGCTCGAGGTAGCGCTCGCGGATCCGCGACATCAGGAAGACCTCGTAGTCCATCGAGAGGCCGAAGACGATCGCGAAGATCAGCGGCACGTTGATCGTGTCGAGGGCGCCGAGGCTTTCGAAGCCGAGCGGGCCGTCGAGCCAGCCCCACTGGAAGACCGCGACCAGGATGCCGAAGGCGGCGCCGATCGAGAGCAGGTTCATCAGCACGGCCTTGAGCGGCAGCAGCAGCGAGCGCAGCATCACCATCAGGACCAGGAAGCTGAGCGCGAGGACGAAGCCGACGATCTTCCAGAGCGAGCCGGAGATCTGGTTGCGGACGTCGTCGGTGCGGGCCGTTTCGCCGCCGACGTCCACGCTCGCGGCGGCGGCTAGGGCGCTCGCCGGGACGAACGAATTGCGCAGGCGCTCGACCAGCGCGGTGGCGGCGTCGGAGTCGCTGGGCGCCTTCGAGGTCGCCTCGACCAGCGCCCTGTCGCCGGCGAAGCGGGGCGGCGCGACGGCGCTGACGCCGGGCTCGCGCCGCAGCTTGCGGGCGAACTCGGCAACGGCGCCGCGGTCGACTTGGTCGGAAAAGGTGGCGACGAGCTGGATCGGGTCGGCGCCGCCGCCCAGCTGCTGGGAGACCAGTTCGTTGCCGACCCGCACGTCGCTGTCCTTCGGGAACTGCTCGAGCGCGGTCGTTCCGGTCTGCACCGAGAGGATCGGCGAGGCGAGCAGGAGCAGGACCGCGGCGGAGCCGGTCGCGGCGAGCACTGGGCGGGCCATGACCCTTCTGGCCCACCGATCCCAGAACCCGGCAGCCGGCGGCGGCGCGTGCTCTCCGCCACGACCGAACGGCCGCTTCGCGAGTCGCAGGACCCTCGCGACGAAGCCGCCCGGCATCACCCGGTCGCCGAGCACGCCGATCAGCGCTGGGAGCAGCGTCGTCGCGGTCAGGATCGAGACGGCGACGACGGTCATCGCGCCGAGCGCCATCGAGCGCAGGGCCTGGTTGTCCACCATCCAGAGCCCGGCGAGCGAGACAATGACGGCGATGCCGGAGAAGGCGACGGCGAGACCGGAGGTGGCGAGCGCCTCGGCCCGCGCCTCGTCGCAGTCGCGGCCGGCGCGGCGCTCCTCGCGATAGCGGGCGAGGATGAAGAGCGAGTAGTCGACGGCGACGCCGATCCCGATCATCGAGGCCATGTTGGTGACGAAGACCGAGGTCGTCATCTGCTGCGAGAGGAACCAGATCAGCGCCCCGGTGACGATCACGCTGGCGAAGCCGAGGCTGAGCGGCAGCGCCGCCGCGGCCAGCGAGCCGAAGACGACGAGCAGGATCAGCGCCACAATCGGGAAGCCGCCCGCCTCGGCCTTGGCGAGGTCTTCCTTGGAGAGCTCCTGCATGCCCGCCCAGACGGTCGGCTGGCCCGCGAGGTAGGGGGTAACCCCGCCGGAGCTGGTGCCGGGGTCGAGGCCTTCGCGCAGATCGACCGCCGGGTCGATCAGCTCGTCCGGAGCAACCGAGCTCGAGAGCGTCAGCAGCGCCTCGCCATCGCGGCGAAGCTGGCGTTCGCCGCGCCGAGCGGCTGCCGGCGCCAGCGCGACGCCGTCGATGCCGCCGACCTCAGCGCGGACCCGGCGCACGGCTGCGGCGCTCTCGGCGGCGGTCACATCGCCGTCGCCGCGCAGCAGCACCGCGACCCCGCCCGCGTCCGTCGCGAAGACGCCCTGCATCGCCTCGGCGACCGCCTTCGACTCGCTGCCCGGGACGTCGAAGCCGCCGCCGGTGAGGTGTTCGGTCTGTCTCGCCGCGAGCGGCAGCGACGCGAGCACGACGACCGCCCACGCCGCGATGACGAAGCGCCGCCTGCGCGCCAGGAACCTCGCCAGTCTGAGCATCGCGTCGTGCATTGGCTGGTTGGCCAGCCTTTCGCGATCCGGCGTGGACGTCTGTGAGACGCATCACGCCTCCCGGCGCCGGGACTACTCGCTGGCGAGCAGGTACCGAGCTGAGGCGGCGCCGGCGGCGAGGGCGGTGCTGATGTCGCGATCCGGGTCCGAGAGCGCCTGCAGCGCAAAGCCATCCCCGACGGCGAACAGATAGGCGACGATCGCCTCGGCGTCGTAGCGCAGGCTGAGCACGCCCTCGCGCTCCTTCGTCCGCAGGACGTCGGCGACGTGCGAGCGGGTCCGGTCGAAGAGCTGGCCGACCTCGTGGCGGATGTCGGGGTTGCGGCGGCCGGCGCTGAACAGCTCGTAGAGGAGCAGGAAGAAGGCCGGTTCGTTCTCGATCAGGTCGGTGAGGCTGGCGACGAGAACATCGATCACGTCGTCGACGGTCTCGGCCCGCGCGAGCGGCTCGTCGAGCCGGGCGACGCGGATCTCGGCGTCGCGGCGGACCACCTCGACCAGCAGTCGCTCCTTGGTGCCGAAGTAGTAGTGCAGGAGCCCGCGGCTGACCCCAGCCTCGCGGGCGACGTGCTCGAAGGTGGAGCCGGCGGCGCCGCGCTTGGCGACGCTCTCGCGCATCGCGTCGATGATCCGCTGAGCCTTTTCCCCGCTCAGCTCCCGCTCTTTGGTCGCGGCCTCCATGCTCACACTCTATGGCGAGCGCCGGGCGCCGGCCCGGCGGCCGCTACTGACCGTTGATGCTGGTCGTCGAGGTGTACTCGAACTCCTCCTCGGCACCGAAGAGAGCGTCGAGCACCTTCTTGCGCGCATCCTCGCTGACGACCATGGCGACGATGCCGCCGACCATCGCGAGCAGGAGCAGGCGACCGAGCTTGCCCTTGCGGCGCCGCTTCGGCGCGCGCAGCTGATCGGAGGCTTCGCGCAGGCTGTCGGCGGCGGTCCGCAGGTCCTTCTGGACCTTCTTGTCGCTGGTCACCGCCTTGACGGCGCCCTTGCCGTTGCCGGTCGCCCGCGAGTAGGCGCCCCGGGCCGCTTCCAGCGCTTCGCGCAGGTTGTCGCGCAGGTCTTCGTCCTCCATCAGGCGCTGGACGTAGGGGTTCGCGCGCGCGGTCGAGTAGAGATCGGTGGCGCGGTCAGCGGTCTTGGTCGCCTTGGTCTTGCTCATGCCATCTCCTCGCTGGGCTCGGTCGTCCGTCCGGTTCCCGTTGAGCATAGTCCTAAACGCCCGCCCGGCGTGGCGGCCGTGGACCGGCGGTCAGGGCGCTCCGATGCCGTCGACCAGGACCCCGTTGGAGCGGAAGTTGGTGTCCGCGGAACGCACCCGCTTCAGCCGCAGGCGGGCGAGGTCGGAGCCGGGCAGCGCGTAGCGGCGAACGTGCAGCCGGCCGGCGCGCTCGTAGTCGACCTGACGAAAGCGCGGTCCGAGCAGGTCGCGCCGGACGGGCGGCGCCGGCCCGTCGGAGACGAAGTCAACCTCGTGCACGTACCAGGCGAACCCTTCGGACGGCCGCGCCTGGAAGGACCCGGTCGAGAGGTAGTAGCGCAGCGATGCGTGGCCGAGCGTCCAGCTGACCATCGCCCGCGGCGCCTCCGGCTCGCCGATCTCGGCGGCGACCGCGTTCCAGTCGGGCCGCTGTAGGCTCGGCACGAAGTTGGTCGCCACGCAGAAACCGAGCGAGTAGAGGAAGAGGGCGGCGCCGAGCACGGCGCTCGCGCGGCGGCTCGTGCCGAGCGTGGCGGCGAGGCCGGCGGCCGCCAGCAGCGGCACCAGCGCCGGCAGCAGGTTGCGGGCCAGGACGTAATCCTTGCTCGGTAGCAGCACCGCGACAGCGAGGGGGAACGCGATCGTCGCGGCCGCTATCGCGAGCACTCGCCCTCCCGCCCGGCGCTCCGGCGGCGCCCCCCGCGCCGCGAGCAGCGCCAGCAGGGCAACCAGCGCCGCGACCGGCACGAGGGCCAGGTAGGGCCGCTCGGGGCTGGCGACGATGTCGCCGACCTCGCCCACCGTGAAGACGACCCCGACCTCCCAGAGCCGGTGCCCAAGGCTGTGGTTGCCGATCCATTCGGCGTGATTGAGCGACGCCTGGTGGATCGCCAACGGCGCCAGCGCAAGGCCGAAGGCCGCGAGAACCAGGAGCCCGCGCAGTGCCTCGCGGCCGCGCTTCCGCAGCAGCCAGACCGCCTCGGCGAGGACCGGGAAGACGGCGAAGTAGTGGGTCGCCAGCGCCAGGCCCGAGAAGAGACCCCAGCGGACCGGGTCGCCACGATCGTCGCGGTCGAGGGCGCGCAGGAAGTAGAGCGCCGACAGCGAGGTGAGCAGCGCCAGCAGCGCGTAGGCGCGCGCCTCCTGCGAGTACCAGAGCAGCATCGGGTTGACCGCGACCAGCGCGGCCGCGGCGATGCCGGCGCGGCGGTCGCGCAGCTCGGCGCCGATCAGGTAGGCGACCGGGACGGTGGCGACGCCGGCCAGCGCCGAGAGCGAGCGCAGCCCGTACTCGCCCGTGCCCGTCACCTGGGTCCAGAGCCACGCGAGCATGTAGTAGAGGGGCGGCGCCGACTCGCTGAACCCGACCGCCTCCATCGCATGCCAGAAGTCAGAGCGCAGGACGCGGCTGGCGGTGACGATCTCGTCGTGGTGGTAGGCCTGCAGGCCGAGGGTCGCGAAGCGGAGTCCCGCCGCCAGGACGGTCAGCCCGGCGACGATCCAGAAGGTTCGGGAGCGGCCGCGGACCGACTCGCGTGCCGCGTCCAGGTACGTCCAGACACCCCCTCGCTCGAGCGCCCCCGCCGCCTCCATCGCTTACGCGAGCGCCGCTTCGATCGCCTTGGAGACCTCGTCGACGTAGACGAACTCCAGCTCGCTGCGCTCGTGCTCCGGAATCTCGGCGACGTCGCCCTCGTTGCGCTCGGGAACGAGGACCCGCTTGATCCCCGCCCGCTGGGCGGCCAGCGACTTCTCCTTCAGTCCCCCGATCGGCAGCACCTGGCCGGTCAGGGTCACCTCGCCGGTCATCGCGACGTCGTTGCGGACCGGCCGCCCGCTGGTCAGCGAGGCCAGCGCGACGGTCATCGCGACGCCGGCCGAGGGCCCGTCCTTCGGCACTGCGCCGGCGGGCACGTGGATGTGGAGGTCGCGTTCGGAGAACCAGTCCTCGCCGAGGTCAGGGGCCACCTCGCGCCAGTGCCCGCGCACCCACGAGAGCGCCGCCTGCGCCGACTCCTTCATCACGTCGCCGAGCTGGCCGGTGATCGTCAGCTTGCCGGACCCCGGCATCGCCGTCGCCTCGATGAAGAGGACGTCGCCGCCGGTCGGGGTCCACGCCAGCCCGGTCGCTACGCCCGGGTCCTTGGTGCGCCGCCGCTGCTCGGCGAAGTAGCGGCGGCGGCCGAGCAGCTCGCGGGCCCGTTTGGCGGAGATCTTGACCTTGCCGTTGGCGGCCCCTTCGGCCACTTCGCGCGCGACTTTGCGGCAGACGGTGCCGATCTGCCGCTCCAGGTTGCGGACGCCGGCCTCGCGCGTGTACTCCTCGACGATCGCGGCGATCGCCGGGTCGGCGAACTCGATCTGGGAGGGCTTCAACCCGTTGGCCTCGATCTGGCGCGGCACCAGGTAGCGGCGGGCGATGTGGCGCTTCTCCTCGAGCGTGTAGCCGGCCAGCTCGATCGTCTCCATCCGGTCCTGGAGCGGACCGGGGATCGTGTCGAGCACGTTCGCCGTGGCGATGAACATCACCTCGGAGAGGTCGAACTCGAGGTCGAGGTAGTGGTCGCGGAAGCTGTCGTTCTGGGCCGGGTCGAGCACCTCGAGCATCGCCGAGGCGGGATCGCCGCGGAAGTCGGCGCCCATCTTGTCGATCTCGTCGATCATGAAGACGGGGTTGCTGGTGCCGGCGTCGCGCAGCGCCCGCACGATCGTCCCCGGCAGGGCCCCGATGTAGGTGCGGCGGTGGCCGCGGATCTCGGCCTCGTC
>DASWMG010000109.1:0-8136 GCA_036399875.1 Solirubrobacterales bacterium | reverse complement strand
CTCGACAAGCTCGAGGAGCCCGCCTTCAAGATCCGCGACGACCCGCGCGTGACCCGCGTGGGGCGCAAGCTGCGCCGCTTCAGCCTCGACGAGTGGCCGCAGCTGATCAACGTCCTCAAGGGCGACATGTCGCTGGTCGGGCCGAGGCCCGAGGAGGAGAGCGTCGTCGCCCTCTACGACGAGCGGCAGCGGCTGCGGCTCGGCGTCAAGCCCGGCGTGACCGGCCCGATGCAGGTCTACGGGCGAGCCGACCTCAGCTTCGAGGAGCGGCTGGCGATCGAGCGCGACTACCTCGACAACATCTCGGTCGCCGGCGACCTGGCGATCCTGCTGCGCACGCCGCGCGCGATCCTGCGCGGCGAAGGCGCCTACTGAGCGCGGGCGGGCGGGCCCGGAGGGACGGGGCTAAGGGCCGGGGCTAAGGGCCGGGGACGACCCGGAACTTGACCCGCGCCGGCTTGGAGGCGTTGCCGCTGGCGTCGCGGGCGCTGATCGTCGCCTCGTAGCGCCCGGGGGTCAGCCAGCGCTTGCCAACGCGGCCACTGAACGCCTTTCGGTTGCGACCGGCCGCGCCGGGGGCCGGCAGCGACCCGACGGGGCCGGCAGCCTTGCCGCCGAGGCGACGGAGCCGGATTCGCACGCTGGCCCGCTCGGAGAGCGAGTAGAGGAAGGCGGTGCCGACCGCGACCGAGGCGCGGGCCCGGGTCGGCCTCGGGCGGTCGACCGCGAAGACGCTGCGCAGCAGGCCGAAGCGGGCCACCGACGGCGGAGTGCGATCGAGCGGCGCCGGCGGGCCGGCAACCGGGAGAGTCGCTCCCGCGCCGCCCGTTCCGCCCGTTCCGCCGCCCGTCCCCCCGGGTTCCGTCGGCGTCGGGGGCAGACAGGTTCCGCAGTAGCGGATGCGGTAGACGCGGGCGCCCGGATCGATCGGGGTGTGCGCCCCGGTGTCCTTGTAGAGGTCGGTGAAGTAGAGACCGTCCGGGCCGGCCGCGAGACCGGCCGCCGTCGCGACGCCGATCCCCGTGTACTCGACCAGCGTCGAGGGGCCGCTCAGCCGCTCGCCGCTCGGGCCGAGGCCGAACTCGACGATCCGCTTGCCGCGTTCCTGCGGCCCGGGCGCGTAGGTGGGGCCCGACTCGGTGACAAACGCGTGCCCCATCGCGGCGGCGGGGAAGCCGCTGCCGCCGAAGCGCAGCGGCTCGACGAACTCGATGCTGACCGGTGCGTGGCTCGGGACCCACCTGTAGGAGGCGAAGGCGGTCATCGTCTGATCGACCGACCACTGGTAGTTCTGGCCGGCGCCAACGGGCGCGAGGCGGTCCACCGACGGTCCGTTCTCGACCTCCCAGTGGGTCGAGTCCGAGAGCCGCCAGCCGCCGCCGAAGGGGTTGCGGAAGCCGTAGGCGTAGATGTAGTCGCGGGCGGTGATCGTGCCCCCGTTGTAGAACGGGTTGGTGGTGACCGGCGCGCCACCGAGCGTCATCCGCAGGATCTTTCCCCGGAACATCTCGAGGTTCTGGGCGGTCGTCGATTCGAAGCCGTCGCCGTTGTGGACGAAGAGGAAGCCGTCGGGTGAGATCGTCAGGTTCGAGATCTGGTGCGAGGCGCCCTGCTGTTCGTTCGCCATGTCGATCACGGTCGTCTGCCCGGTGGCTTGCAGGCCGCTCGCGTCGCTCTGCAGCCGGATGACCTTGGGGTAGTGCGGCTTCGGGTTCTGGACCGACGTCTCGTCCTCGTAGACGAGGCTGACGAAGACGTCGCCCGAGGCGGGGTCGACGGCGATCCCGGTCAGCCCCTGCTCGCCGGAGCCGGGGAAGTCCCCGGTCGGGTTGAAGTCGAGCAGCCCGGTCGCGTAGTCGTGCAGGGTGCCGTCGCGGGTGACCGCCTTGACCGTCCCGTACAGCTCGGTGACGTAGAAGAGGGGATCGCCCGGGTCCGGGCCCGGATTGGGGACCATCGCGATGTTGACCGGAAGCTGGAGGCCGTCCGCGAAGACGTCGATCGCGTAACCGGGCCGCGCTTTCCACGGCAGGTCCGAGTCGACGCCGCCGGGACCCGCCTCGCTCGTCACGAAGTCGCGGGTAGCCCATTCGCTCCATTCCTCGGCCGGGATGCCGCTGTCGTCGCGGAAGCGCACCCGCAGCTGGTAGTCGGTGTCGGACTCGAGCGCGGTGCTGCCCGTGGAGGAGCCGACGAAGGTCCCGTCGCCGAGATGGATGTGGACCTTCAGGGCGCCCAAGACGCAGGGCGCTTCCCAGACCTTTTCCTCCGGAGCGACCTTCCAGATCTCCCAGTCGCTGCACAGGTGACCGTCGCCGTCGGCGTCCTCGAAGACGGCGACCATGTGGACGTCGGCCGGGTTGACGGGCATGTCGCCCGCGGCCGGCGGCTCCTGGATTTCGTCGACGACCGGCTGGGCCGCCTGGGCCGTCGACGTCCATGCCCCGAACAGGACGAGCAGCGCAATTAGGGCAACGCGCATCGGATGACGGTAGCAGTGCGCGGCCCGACTACAGTCATCGCCCATGGACCTCGAGGTGGTCATAGTCAGCCACGGAGCCGAAGCGCTGCTGCGCCGCTGCCTACGCTCGCTGCGCGAGCACCCGCCCGCCACGGCCGAGATGCGGGTGACGGTGGTCGACAGCGGCAGTCCCGACGGCGCCCCCGAGATGGTCGAGCGCGAGTTCCCCGAGGTGCGGCTGTTGCGGCGGGGGAACATCGGCTTCTCGGCGGCCAACAACCTGGTGCTGCGCGAGAGCGAAGCGGACGCGGTGCTGTTGCTCAACCCCGACACCGAGGTCTACGCGGGCACGCTCGACGCCGGCCTGGCGCGGCTGCGCGGCCCCGAGCGGATCGGGATGGTCGGGGTGAAGCTGGTGACCGAGAGCGGCGAGCTCGACCACGCCTGCAAACGCTCCTTCCCCACTCCACTTGCCGCGCTTGCCCACTTCACCGGGATCGGCCGGCGCAAGAGCGCCGGCGCGCTCAGCCAGTACCGCGCGACCGACCTGGGCGAGGACGAGCCGGGCGAGGTAGACGCCGTAAACGGGGCGTTCATGCTCTGCCGAACCGCGGCGGTGCGAGAGGTCGGCCTGCTCGACGAGGGCTACTGGCTCTACATGGAGGACCTCGACTGGTGCCGGCGCTTCTGGCAGGCCGGCTGGAAGGTGTTCTACGAGCCGGCCGGGGTGGCACTGCACGTGAAGGGCGGCTCGAGCGGCGGCCGCCGCGCGCCGCGCCAGGAGGTCGCCTTCCACCGCGGCATGGCGCGCTTCTACCGCCGCTTCGACGCCCCCCAGCGCTCGCCGCTCGTCAACGCGGCGGTCTACGCCGGGATCGGGGCGAAACTGGCGGTCAGCCTGGCGATAACGGCGGTGAAGCGACGGCCCGCGGATACGCTGCCGTCGTGACCGAGCCCGTGGCCGCCAACGACTTCGCGCGCCAGTGGCAGGACATCCGCGAAGAGGCGCTCGACGCCGTCGATCGGGTCGGGCGCAGCGGCTGGCTGATCCTCGGCGAGGAGGTCGAGGCGTTCGAGCGTGAGCTGGCGGGCTGGTGGGGCGTCCCCCACGCGGTCGGCGTAGCGAGCGGCCTCGACGCGCTCGAGATCGCGTTGCGCTGCGCCGACGTCCCGGCGGGGGCTCGGGTGGTGACGACGCCGCTGACCGCCTTCGCGACCACGCTTGCGATCCTGCGAGCCGGCGCGGTCCCGGTCTGGTGCGACGTCGACGAGAGCGGCAACCTCGACCTCGACCGAGTCGACGCGCTCCTCCGAGAGGACCCCTCGATTTGGGGGGTGCTCCCTGTCCACCTCTACGGCCACCCGCTCGACCCCGACGCCCTCGTCCGGCTCGGTGAAGAGCATTCGGTGGTGGTGATCGAGGACTGCGCGCAATCGGCGGGGGCCCGGCGGGGCGACCGTCCGACCGGGGTTTCCGGGACGGCGGCCGCGACCAGCCTCTACCCGACCAAGAACCTCGGCGCCCTCGGCGACGGGGGCGTCCTGCTCAGCGCCGACGGCGCCGTCGCCGAGCGCGCTCGCCGGCTGCGCGACTACGGCCAGAGCGAGCGCTACCGCCACGCCGAGCGGGGTCTGAACAGCCGCCTCGACGAGCTGCACGCCGCGATCCTCCGCTCCGCCCTGCTGCCCCGCCTCGACGCCGCCCTGGCCCGCCGGCGCGAGATCGCCGACCGCTACACCGAGGCGCTCGCCGGCAGCTCGCTGCGCCCGCTGACGGCGGCGGCCGGGCACTCCGCTCACCATCTCTATCCGGTCGAGGTGACCGAGGGGGCGCCGGAGGAGGTCGCCGGCGAGTTGCGCCGGCGCGGCGTCTCGGTCGGCAGGCACTACCCGTTCCTCTGCCCCGACCAGCCCGCCGCGGAGGGGGCCGGAGAGGTCGCCGGCGAGCTGACGACGGCGCGCCGGCTCGCCGAGCGCGAGCTCTCGCTCCCGATCCACCCTTACCTGAGCAACGACGAGGTGGAGGCGACGGTCGCGGCCTGCCTGGAGGTCGCCGGGTGAGCGCCGTCGCCAACTCGCTCGTCGTGCCGGTCTACGGCAACAGCGACTCGATCGCGGCGCTGATCGAGGCCGTCGAGGAGATCGCGACCCAGGTCGAGGGCGGCCTCGAGGCGATCTTCGTGGTGGACGGCAGCCCCGACGACTCCCAGCAGCGGCTGCTGAGCTCGCTTGCCGGCGCCGGGATCTCGGCCCGCGTCGTCGAGCACTCGCGCAATTTCGGCTCCTTCGCCGCGATCCGAACCGGCATGTCCCTCGCCCGCGGCAGATACGTGGCGGTGATGGCCGCCGACCTGCAGGAGCCGCCGGACCTGGTGGTGCGCTTCCTGCTACGGCTCGCCTCCGGCGAGGTCGACGTCGTGGCCGGGGAGCGGACCAGCCGCGACGACAGCGGCGACACGATGTCGAAGCTCTACTGGCGGCTCTACCGCCGCTTCGTCCTCAGGCAGGTCCCGCCGGAAGGAGTCGACGTCTTCGCCTGCACCGCGGCGGTGCGGGACGTCGTCTGCTCGCTGGAGTCGGTCCACACGTCGCTGGTGGCGCAGCTCTTCTGGGTCGGCTACCGGCGCGAGCTGGTGCCCTACGCGCGCCGGCCCAGCGCGGGGCCGAGCGGCTGGACCTTCGGACGCAAGCTGCGCTACCTCTCCGACAGCGTCTTTGCCTTCACCGACCTGCCGGTCCGGATCCTCTGGTTCGCCGGCCTCGCCGGCCTGGCGATCGGCGCGCTCGTCGCCACCCTCGCCGTCGTCGCCCGCCTCGCCGGCGCCATCGACGTGCCCGGCTACACCGCGACCGTCCTCGTCATCGTCTTCTTCGGCAGCCTCAACCTGCTCGGCCTCGGCATCATCGGCTCCTACGTCTGGCGGGCCTACGAGACGGTCAAGGGCCGGCCGGGCGCGATCGTCAAGGACGTGGTCGAGCTCGAAGGCGAGGAAAGCGATGCCTGAGGACGTTTTCGTCCACCCCCAGGGCCTCTGCGAGAGCGAGGAGGTCGGCGCCGGCACCCGCGTCTGGGCATTCGCCCACGTCCTCGAGGGCGCCCGCGTCGGCGCCGACTGCAACATCTGCGACGGCGTCTTCGTCGAGGGGGGGGCCGTCGTCGGCGACCGCGTCACGCTGAAGTGCGGCGTGCAGCTATGGGACGGCGTCGAGCTGGAGGACGACGTCTTCGTCGGCCCCAACGCGACCTTCACCAACGATCCCTTGCCGCGCAGCCGGCAGTGGCTGGAGGAGTACCCGCGGACGATCGTGCGCAGCGGCGCCTCGATCGGCGCGAACGCGACGATCCTGCCGGGCCTCGAGATCGGAACCGGAGCGATGGTCGGCGCCGGCGCGGTGGTGACCCGCTCCGTGCCCCCCCACGCCGTCGTCACCGGCAACCCGGCGCGGATCCACGGCTACGCCGACTCCGCCTCGGCCGGCGCCGAGCCGGTCGCCCCCTCTCCCGAGCCGGGCAGGACGCCGCTCGAGGTCGAGGGCGTCCACCTGCAGCGCTTCGCCGGCTTCGCCGACCTGCGCGGCCGGCTCACGGCCGGCGAGATGCCCGGCGAGGAGATCCCCTTCACGCCGCGGCGCTGGTTCCTCGTCTACGACGTGCCCAGCCGCGAGGTGCGCGGCGAGCACGCCCATCGCGCCTGCCACCAGTTCCTCGTCTGCGTCCACGGCCGCGTCCACGTCGCCGTTGACGACGGCCGGCGCCGCGCCGAAGCGGTGCTCGACGACCCGACCCTCGGCATCTACGTCCCCCCCGGCGTCTGGGGCAGCCAGTTCCGCTACGACGAGGACGCGGTCCTCCTCGTCCTCGCCTCCCACCCATACGACCCCGACGACTACATCCGCGACTACGACGCCTTCCTCGCGGAGTTCGCGCCAGCCGAGTCGTGAGCCGCCTGCTCTCGGATCGCCGGCTGAGCCGGGGCGAGCTCCTGCTCGCCTGGGGCGGCCTCGCAATCGTCGCCGCCCTCGCCTTCATCCCACACATCCGCCACGGCGGCTTCTACCTCGACGACTGGTCCAACGCGGCCGGCGCCCTGCAGCCGCCGGGGGGCCCGGGCGTCGGCAACGCCCTCTCCTACTTCGCCGACCTGACGATCTACCGCCCGGTGCTCGTCGTCTACGTGCCCGCCCTCTACTTCGCGTTCGGGATGAGCATGGACCTGCACCTGATCTGGTCCGCCTTCCTCGCCCTCTGCGTCGCGGGCCTGCTCTACGGGGTGCTGCGGACCGTCGGCGTGCCCTGGTTCCACGCCTGGGCGATCGCGGCGCTCACCCTCGTCTACCCCTGGTTCGACTCCGTCCGCCTCTGGGCGACGGCGAGCCAGATTTCCCTCTCGGTGGCGCTCGCCCTCGGCGGTCTCTGGCTGGCGCTGGCAGCCCTGCGGCGCCCCTCGTGGCGGTGGCACCTGGGCGCGGCGGCGCTCTACCTCCTCTCCATCCTCACCTACGAGGTGACGCTGCCGCTGATCGCCGCCGCCGGCCTGCTCTACGTGCTGCGCTCCGGCTGGGCCGCCGCCCGCGGCCGCTGGGCAATCGACCTCGCCGTCGTCGTGGCCGGAGCCGCCTGGGTGGGCAGCCAGACCAAGCGCGAGACCTCGAGCTTCTCCGACAACCTGGAGCACCTCGAACAGATCGTCAGCGCCGGCGGGACGCTGCTCGGCCGGACCTTGCTGCCGGTCGGCGCGCAGCAGACGACGCTCGCCCTCGCCTTCGTTGCCTTCGTCCTCCTCGCCGGCCTGGCGACCCTGGTCCTCCTGCGCCGCGAGCCGAGCGGCGGGTCGGCCTGGGGGCTGCGCGAGTGGCTGCTCCTCAGCGCCGGCGGGCTCGCCGTCGCCGCGCTCGGCTGGTTCATGTTCATCCCCGCGGACCCCTACTACACCCCCAGCGTCTACGGGATGACCAACCGGGTGAACGGGCTTGCGGGCCTGGGCCTGGTGATCGCCGTCTACGGCTGCTTCGGCGTGCTCGGCAACCTGATCGGGCAGCTCCGTCCTCAGGCGCCGGTCGTCGCCGTCGCGGTGACGCTCGCCCTCGGCGGGGCACTCGGGATCGGCTTCGTCGACACCCTGCGACGTCACATCACGATCTGGGACGCGGCCTTCGTCGCCGAGCGCGCCGCCATCGACCAGCTGCGTACCGAGTTCCCCCGGCTGCGACCGGAGACGACCCTGTTCGTCGGCGGGTATCCCGCCAACCAGACGCTTGGCGTGACGATCCTCGGTGCGACCTGGGACCTCGACGGCATGGTGAAAAGCGAATACGAGGACGGCACGCTCTGGGCCTATCCGGTGCTCCCGGGTCTGCGCCTCGCCTGCCTGCCCCAGGGCGTGCGCCTGGTCGGCGAAGGGGCGCCGCCGACCACTCCGCCCTACGGGAAGGCCCTGCTGGTCCAGCTTCCGACCGGCGAACGAGCGCGACCCCGCTCCCGCGCCCAGTGCCGCGAGGTCGCCGACCGCTACGTTCCCGGCCCGCTCTACCTCTCCTACTCGTACTGAGCGAGCCGTCATGCCGAACGAACGCACGCCGATTCTCTACCTCGCTCCTTGGATCGACCTCGGCGGCTCCGACAAGGGGACGATCGACTGGTTCAAGCATCTCGACCGGGAGCGCTGGGCCCCCTC
>DASWMG010000108.1:0-12079 GCA_036399875.1 Solirubrobacterales bacterium | reverse complement strand
TCCACCGCGATCGGGGGCAGCGCCGGAAGCAGGCGCGGGACGGCCACGCGCACGGAGATGCCGTCTCCCTCCCCCACCTCGGCGCCGTCCCTCAGGGCGGCGGGCAGTCCTCGCCGCGCCGCCCGCTTCGCGTCGCCCCCCAGAAGCTCGGCGCGCGCCCCCGCACGGGCCGCGACGCCAGCCGACCAGAGCGCGTATCCGGCGGCTATCAGTTGCGCCGCGACCAAGGCCGCCAGCAGCAGGAACGGCACCACCGCGATCGTCTCGACCGAGGCGGTCCCGCCCTCCCTGCGAACGCTGCTGGCGGCCTGGCGCGTCACTTCCCGAAACGTCGCAGTGTTAGGCGCGCACGTGGTGCGCGGAAACAAAGAATTCAGTGTCGCCTGTGTGCCGGCTAAGAGGTGTGCCGGCTCAGTAAGCCTGCGCGTCGAGCCAGACCCGCCAGATGGCGGCGACCGCGGCGCCGAGGAGGACGATCCAGCCCAGCGTGCCGAGGCCGGTCGCGAACATCTCATCCTTGCCCGCGATCAACAGCGCAATCAGGCCGAGCGCCCCGTACAGAACCGCCCTGCGACCGTCGTTGAGCGTCGCCAGGGTGAGCTGGTTTTCGCGGCTGAAGACGAAGAGTCCCCAGGCGATCGAGGCGAGAAACGCCATCGTGATCGCGGCGAGGATCGTGGCGGCGGCGTTGCCACCCCCCGGCACGAAGGCGACGACCAGTGCCAAGAGCAGGACGATGACGACGTTTCGCAGGGTTCGCACGAGACCGATGTTAGGCGAGCTGCCTCGCTAATCGCTCAGCATCACGAGCAGGCCCGCGGCGACGATCGCCAGGGTCAGCACGAGGCCGAGGATGCCGACCGCGGCCGCGCCCGCCGCCGCCACCCGCCGTTCGCTGCCGCTGAGGTCGACGAAGCGGGCCGCCCCCCAGATCGCGATCGAGAAGATGACAGTTATGCCGACGCCGGCCACGATGGACGCCGCGATCGTCTGCAGCAGCTCCTCGGTATGGACGATGGTCGCGAGCATCACGTGACCGGGAGGGGTGGGCCTTGGCGGAGCCGGCGCACGAAGGCGACGGCGATCAGCACCAGCCCGACGACGGTCACGAAGACGGGTCCGGCCGCACCGCTGCCGAAGACGCTGGTGACGCCATAGGTGGCGGCGCCGATCGCTGCCGCCGCGGGCAGAGTCAGCAGCCAGGCGATGAAGATGTTGCCGGCGACGCCCCAGCGCACGGCGGAGAGCCGTTTGCCCGCGCCCGCCCCCATGACTCCGCCGTTGATGACGTGGGTGGTCGAGAGCGGAAAGCCGAAGTGGGTCGAGGTGAGGATCACGGCCGCGCCGGCGCCCTGGGCCGAGAAGCCCTGGGCGGCGTCCATTTTGATGATTCGCGAGCCGGTGGTCCGAATGATCCGCCAGCCGCCGCTGTAGGTGCCGAGCGCGATCGCCGTCGCCGCCGAGACGATCACCCATAGCTTGGGGTCGGAGCCCGGGTCCTGGTTGCCGTTGGCAATCAAAGCGAGCGTGATGATTCCCATCGTCTTCTGGGCGTCGTTGGTGCCGTGCGCCAGGGCGAGCATGCCCCCGGAGACGATCTGGCCCAGGCGGAAGCCCCTGGTCACGGTGCCGGGTCGCTGTCTCCCGACCAGCCGGTAGGCGAGCCCGATCGCGACCCCGGCCACCGAGAAGGCGAGCAGGGGCGCGACGACCGCCGGAATCAGCACCTTCCCGATCACCCCGTCGGTGAGGACCGCGTCGACACCGCCGGCAACCAGGGCGGAGCCGACGACGCCCCCGATCAGCGCGTGCGAGGAGCTCGACGGCAGGCCGAAGTACCAGGTGATCAGGTTCCATGCGATCGCGCCGATCAGGCCGGCGAAGACGACGGTCGGCGTAATCGCTCCGGCGTCGACGACGTCGCTGGCGACCGTGGCCGCGACCGAGATCGAGATAAAGGCGCCGGCGAAGTTGAGGAGGGCCGCGAAGGCGACCGCGACCTGCGGCCGTGCCGCCCGGGTCGAGATCGAGGTGGCGACGACGTTGGCCGTGTCGTGGAAGCCGTTGGTGAAGTCGAAGGCGAGGGCGGTGCCGACGACGATCAGGAGGATGAGGTCAGAGTCCAACGCGCCTCACGAATTTTTGATGACGATGCCCTCGATGATCTGAGCGGCCGTCTCGGTCGCGTCGATTGCGTTCTCGAGCACCGCGAAGATGTCCTTCCAGCGGATCACGACCATCGGATCGATCCCATTGGAGAAGAGCGAGGCGACCGCGTCGCGGGAGATCCGGTCGCCGTCGTTCTCGAGCCGGTGGATCTCGATGATGTAGTGCTCGAGCCCCTGGAAGTCACGCAGTCGCTCGAGCGCCTCGGCGAGGTTTTCGCAGGCTTCCACGAGCACCCTGGTCAGCGCCTGCGCCTGCTCCATCGGCGCCTCGATCCGGTAGAGGCCGAGGAAGTCGGCGGCCTCCTCCGTGTAGTCGACGATGTCGTCCATCTGCGTCGCCAACGCGTAGATGTCCTCGCGGTCGATCGGCGTGACGAAGGTCGAGTTAAGGCGCCGGATGATGTCGTGGGTGATCCGGTCGCCCTCCTGCTCGGCCTTGAGGATCTCGCGGTTGAGGTCACGCGAGTCGGGCCAGCCGCCGATCATCTCGTCGAGCAGCTTCGCCGCCCGAAGGGAGTTCTGACCGGCCTCCAGGAAGAGGTCGAAGAAGGTGCGGTCGCGCGGCATCAGCGAGAGTCGCATCGCCGCGCATCCTATTGGCCGACCCAGGCGGCTTGTTACGCGTTCGTGTCGAGCTTGTGAAAAGCCTGTGAACGAGAGGGCGCGAGAGGCTCGCCGCCGGCGAGCGGCTCGGGGTCGAAGCGGTACCCCACTCCAAAGTGGGTGTGGATGTAGGTCCAGCCCGGCGAGCGCTTCTCGAGCTTGTGGCGCAGCTTGCGGACGAAGACGTCGACCGAGCGGTCGCCGTGGGCCATCGCGTAGCCCCAGACGCGCTGGTAGATCGCGCCCCGCTCGTGGACGCGGCCGGTCGACTCGGCGAGCATCTCGAGCAGCTCGAACTCGCGCCGGGTCAGGTCGACGCTGTTGCCGCCGACGTAGGCCTGGAAGCGATCGGGACGGATCTCCAGCTCGCCGGCGACCAGCGGGCCGACGTCGAGGTCCGCCTTCGCGGCGCGGTGACGTCGCGACACGGCTTCGATCCGCGCCATCGCCTCCTCGGGGTGGCACGGCTTTGCGATCCAGTCGTCGGCGCCGAGACGCAGCCCGCGCACCCGCTGGCCAACCGAGGTGGGCGCGGTGCAAACCAGTACGCCGAGGTCCGGCAGCATCCCGCAGACCTGCTCGAGGTAGTCCCAGGCTTCCTCGCCGAGGACGCCGGGATCGAGCAGCAGGGCGTTCAGCTTCATCGCGACCAGTTCCTCGGGCGGGATCGCCCCGGGAACGGTGCGCAACTGCCAGCCGGCAGCCTCGGCGCGCTTGGCGAGGACGGTGACGAAGCCGCTGTCGTCGTCGACGACGGCCAGCCGGATCGCGTACGGAGAGGACACCGCCCGCCGATTGTATGAGGTCAGATCGGCGCGACCGCGCCGCTGGCAACGAGGGCCAGGACGAGGAAGCCAAGACCGACCCGGTAGGCGATGAACGCCGAGTAGGTGTGGCGGGCGATGTAGCGCAGCAGCCAGGAGACGGCGACGAACGCGACCGCGAAGCTGACCAGGGTCGCGACGATCGTCGGGCCCCACCCCACGCCGGCCGAGACGCGGTCGAACTCGTCCACCGTCTGCAGGATCCCGGCTCCGGTCAGGGCCGGGATCGAGAGGAAGAAGGAGAGCCGGGTGACGGCGACCCGGTCGATGCCGCGCAGCAAGCCCGCCGACATCGTCGCGCCGGAGCGCGAGACGCCGGGCACGAGCGCCAGGCACTGGACCAGGCCGATGATCAGGGTGTCGCGCCAGGTGACGTCCTCCTCGTGGCGCTCCTGCGTCGCGCGGCTGTCGGCGAACAGCATCACCCCACTCCAGAGGATCAGCGCCCCGCCGACGAACCAGAGGCTGCGCAGCGTCGTCTCGATCTCGTCCTTGAAGGCGAGGCCGACGACGACGATCGGCAACGAGCCGAGAATCACCGCCCAGGCGAAGCGGTAGTCGGGGGCGGCGCGCTCGGACGGCTCGCGCAGGCCGAGCAGCCAGGCGTGCCCCATGCGGACGATGTCGCGGCGCAGGAAGATCAGGGTGGCGGCCACCGCCCCGACCTGGACGATCGCCGTGAAGGCGGTGATGTCGGGGTCGTCGGTCGAGTAGCCCAGCAGCCGCTCGAGGATCGTCAGGTGCCCGGTGCTGGAGACCGGCAGGAACTCGGTGAACCCCTCGACCGCGCCGAGCAGGATCGCTTCCCACCAGTCCATGGCGGGGGATCGTATGGTCAGGGGCGGGTGTGTTCCCCCGACGGAACCCGCAACGGTCCGCGGCTAGGGCTCGCGCCTCAGCAGTTCACAAGTTCCGCTGGGGGAACACACCCGCCCCTTGCGGTAGATTCCGGGCCAATGGTCCTGCCGTCGCGCTCTCGAAGCATTTCCACCGCCCTCTGCGTGGCGCTGGCCCTGCTCCTGGTCGCCGCACCGGCTGCGCTGGCCGAAAACGGCGCCGGCCTCGCCGGCCCGGTCACCGACAAGACCGTCACCTTCTTCTGCTTCGGCGTGATCGCCTTCTTCGCGATCCTCGTAATCCTGCTCTCGCTGCTCCAGGGCCGACTCGAGAAGCGCAAGGAAGAGCGCTACAGCGCCCTGAAACGCCTTTCCTGACCCCTCGTCAGGCCAGCCTGAAGCCCGACAGCAGGCGCTTCTCCGTCTCCCCGTCGACCTGGGCGACCACTTCGATCCGCCCCTCCAGCGGCGTGCCGCGAATCTTGGTCGCGAGCAGGTCGTCTACCTGGAAGATGCCGGCCGAGTTGTTGAGGTCGATCTCGATCCGGATCGGCCGCTCCTCGCCCGGCTCGATCCGGACCTCGTCGACGGCCGCGGCGGAGATCGAGTGGATGCCCTCCTGTCCCGCCTCGAGCGGGATGCGGGTCCGGCCCTGCGCCATGTCGAGCGCGTCGGCGACCCGCACGACGCCGGCTTCGAGGGTGTAAGGCTCGCCGCGACGGCGGTGGCCGATGATCGCGTGCAGGATCTCGGCGGCGATCACAGTGCGCTCCGGCTGCTGGTAGGCGTCGGCGAGCAGGCGGTCGAGCGCGTCGCTGGCGAGGAAGAGGCTGTAGGCCTCGTGGTCGGCGCGGTGGATCGACATGCCGACGTCATGCAGGAGGGCGCCGCCGGCAACCACCACCTCGGCGTCGCGCCGCGACATGCCGTGATCGGCGACGACCGCCGGCTCCACTCCCGCCTTGACCAGCAGCCGCAGCAGCCGCAGGGCGATGTTGAGGACGATCTGGACGTGGACCCAGGAGTGGTCCGACATGCGCAGCCGCTCGGCGTGGACCTGCGCCATGTACCACCAGGCACGGACCTGCTCGTCGCCGTTGACCGCGTCGAGGAAGCGCTCGAGGCGGCGGTTGCCACGCGCCGGCGCCCGCACTCTTGCCTCGGCGATCGCTTCCCCCGGCGGCTTGCGCTTCGGGCCGCCGGGGTCGGGAGCGGGTACTACGTCCTCGGGCATGCGGCCATCGTAGGAGAGGTTCGTGAGGTTAGGGGGTCATATGCGCCCTTAACCTCACTAACCCCCGATCGGTCGGCGACTACTGCCCGCAGACGGGCCACTGCCCCGGGCCGGACTGGACGTAGAGCAGCGCGGCGCGGTAGTCCTGCTCGGCCTCCGAGGCGGTGGCGGGGTCTCCGGAGCCGCCGACCGCGGCCCAGGTTTCGAAGCTGAACTGATACTTGCCGCGGTAAGAGCCGTCCGAGGAGACCGCGGTCGGATCGCCGCCCGACTCGCAGGAGGCGATCGCTTCCAGCGTCGCCATCGAGACGCCGCCCGGCAGGGTCGCGAATGCTTCGCGTGCTTCGCGCCGGATGCGGGCGCGACGCTCGGCTCGGATACGACGAGCGGCGAGGCGCATCTCACGGCGCAGGGTCGCGACGTGATCGACGACGAGCACGCCACCGACCGGCACCGCCTCGGCAACTGCGATCCGGGGCTCCCCGCTCCTCTCGCTCGCGGCGAAGGCAGCGGTCGGAACCGCAAGGACTATGAGCGCTATGACCAGAAAATATGTGTTTTTCGTGAGCAAGCGCGGAACCGTTGCGGCATTCCGCGTAGCGCAAAGTGAGCACGGTCACACTTCGAGGCCGCCCAGGCACGAATCCGCAAGGGATTTCCCGGCTGGAGCTCTTCGCCGAGGACTAAGCGGCCCGGCCGCTGACCATCGCCAGGCTCGGCAGCGTCCGGAACGTGTCGGTCCGCACCCGGTCGAAGCCCGAGTCCGACAGCCACCGAGACATCTCCTCCCGCGTGTAGGTGTCGGCGCCCGAGGTCAGGTGGAAGAAGAGGCCGAGGATCGATCCAGAGTCGGGTTTCTGCCCCGGCGGGCGGTCGTAGAGGTCGAGCACGCAGAGCGGCGCGCCCGGCCGCAGAGCGGCGCGGATGCGGCTGAAGAGCGCCCGAATCTGCTCCGGCGAGAGGTGGTGGACGATGTTGAAGCAGAGGGCGCCGTCGTGGTGCCCCTCGAGCTCGACCTCGAACATGTCGCCCTCGAGGTGGCGGACCCGGTCGCTCATCCCCGCCTCGGCGACGATCTCGCGGCCGACCGCGGCGCTGCCCGGCAGGTCGACGACCGTCGCCTTCAGGCCTTGGTGACGACGGCAGAGCGCCATCGAGAACTCGCCGTGGCCACCGGCGACGTCGAGGATCGAGTGCGCATTGGCCGGCAGCGGCACCGCCTTGGCGACCTCGTCGCTGGAGAGGCGGGCGACCTGGTACTGGCCGCGGATGTATGAGCGCCAGTAGGGATCGTCGGCAGGCGTGTCATGGAGCTCGGCGTGGCTGCCGTCCCGCACCAGCGCCTCGAGGTTCCCCCACCACTCCCAGTACGCGCCGGTGTCGGCGAGGAAGTCGCCGAGGTAGCGGTCCGAGGACGGGTCGAGCCAGCGCTTCGCCCGCTCGGTCATCTCGTATTTGCCGTCGGGTCGCAGCTTCAGGTGGCCGAGCGAGGCGATCACGTCGAGCACCCGCACCGTGCCGGCCTCGCGCAGGCCCAGGTGCTCGGCCAGCTCGGCGGGGTCGCGGGGCCCCTCGGCTAGCGCGGTCAGCATCCCCGTGCTCTGGGCGACCTGGAGCGAGCGGGCGACGGGCATCGCGAACATCGCCTCGCCGATCGGCGTCGGCAGCTGGTTGAGGAGCAGCCCGAGTCGCTCG
Organism: Solirubrobacterales bacterium; assembly: GCA_036399875.1. Classification (GTDB taxonomy): domain Bacteria; phylum Actinomycetota; class Thermoleophilia; order Solirubrobacterales; family 70-9; genus VRUE01. The sequence goes on along the minus strand of DASWMG010000108.1, from coordinate 4,719 downwards.
ACCATCCCGTCGGGCTGGGCGGCTATCCGCATGCCCGGCAGGCTATCGCCATGATTCCCCGATCGCCGCGGACCACGCCACCTCCCGCCTGCTGCTCGCCTGCCCCGATCAGCCGGGGTTGATCGCCGCCGTCAGCGGCTTCCTCGCCGACGCCGGTCGCAACATCGTCGACGCCGACCAGCACTCCAGTGACGAGGGCCGCTTCTTCATGCGGATGGTCTTCGAGCCGGCGCCCGCCGAGGAGCGCGCCGACCTCTACGCGCGCTTTGCACGCGAGCTGGCCGAGCCGCTGCAAATGGAGCACCGCTTCGCCGAGTCGGGCGAGCGCAAGCGCGCCGCGATCATGGTCTCGCGCGAAGACCACTGCCTCTCCGACCTGCTCTGGCGCTGGCGCAGCGGCGAGCTCGGCGCCGAGCTGGTCGCCGTCGTCTCCAACCACCCCGACCACGCCGCCCAGGTCGAGTCGCTCGGCCTGCCCTTCCACCACGTGCCGGTCGAGAAGGGCGCCAAGGAGGCGGCCGAGCAGCAGATCATGGACCTGCTTGGCGGCGAGATCGACCTGCTCGTCCTCGCCCGCTACATGCAGATCCTCTCCGCCGACTTCCTGCGCGGGATCGGCGCGCCCGCGATCAACATCCACCACAGCTTCCTCCCCGCCTTCGTCGGCGCCGACCCCTACGCCCGCGCCCACGAGCGCGGCGTCAAGCTGATCGGCGCGACGGCGCACTACGTCACCGAGGAGCTCGACGCCGGCCCGATCATCGATCAGGACGTGGTCAGGGTCAGCCACCGCGACGAGATCCTCGACCTGGTCCGGATCGGGCGCGACGTCGAGCGGCTCGTCCTCGCCCGCGCCGTCAAGGCGCACCTCGACGACCGGGTGCTGCTCGACGGCGACCGGACCATCGTCTTCTAGATCGCCCCTAGGCCTCGGCTTTCGCCTCGGCCGCTTCCCACTGCTCGTAGAGCTCCGCGACCACTCGTTTCGCCTCGGTGTGGCGCTGGGTGGCGCGCTCGGCCCGGCCCGGGCTGGACCAGGCGGCCGGGTCGGCCAGCTCGTCCTCGACCGCGCGCAGCTCCTGCTCGGCCTGCTCGATCTTCTCGGCCAGCCGGCTCGCCTTGCGCGCCGCCCGCTGCGACTCGCGCCGCCCATACTGGCGGCTCTTCGGCCGGCTCGCCTTGGCGCTCTGGGCCGCCGCCGCGGCGGCGGCCTCCGCCTCGTCGCGCTTCCGCTGGTACTCGGCCCAGCCGTGAGGATGGGAGCGCAGCGCTCCGTCCTCGAGCGCTAGCGTGCGCGTTCCGATCGCCTCCAGCAGCGCCCGGTCGTGAGAGACGAGGATGACGGCGCCCTCGAAGGTCGAGAGGGCGTCCTCCAGCGCCTCACGACTCTCCACGTCGAGGTGGTTGGTCGGCTCGTCGAGGATCAACAGGTTGGCGCCGGAGGCGACCAGGATCGCCAGCGAGAGGCGGCGCTGCTCACCGCCGGAGATGTCGCGCAGCGACTTCTCCGCCTCGGCGCCGGAGAAGAGGAAGCCGCCGAGCAGGTCGCGGGCCTGGCGGCCGCTGAGGCCGGTCTCCCGCCGGACCGCGTCGAGCACCGTCCCCTCCCCCGCCGCGGTGTCGGCGTGCTGGGAGAGGTAGCCGAGCTTGACGTTGTGGCCGGTCCAGACCGAGCCCGACTCCGGCTCGCGCTGTCCGACGAGGGTCTCGATCAGCGTCGTCTTGCCGGCGCCGTTGGGCCCGACGAGGGTGAGGTGCTCCCCGCGCTCGACTTCGAGGCTCGCGCCGGCGAGCAGCGTGCGCCCGGGCACGGAGATCGTCGCGTTGCGCAGCTTCAGCACGATCCGGCCGGGCCGCTCCGGCTGGGGGAAGGAGAAGCGCAGCCGCCGCTCGTCGCGGCTCGCCGCGCCGGCGCCCTCGTGCTTCAGCTTCTCGATCTTCTTGAGCCGGTCCTGGGCCTGGCGCGCCTTCGTTGCCTTGTAGCGGAAGCGCTCGACGAAGCGCTCCATGCGCTCGATCTCCGCCTGCTGACGCTCGACCGCTTTGCCGCGCGCCATCTCGCGCGCCGCCTGCTCCTTGCGCCAGGCGTGCCAGGGCCCGGCGAAGAAGCGGCCGCGCCGGCCGTCCAGCTCCAGCACCGCCGTCCCGACCGCCTCCAGGAACCAGCGGTCGTGGGCGACAAGGACGACGGCGGCGTCGAGCTCGCGCAGGTACACCTCCAGCCACTCCAGCGCCGGGATGTCGAGGTGGTTGGTCGGCTCGTCGAGCAGCAGCAGGTCCGGCCTGGCGGCGAGCGCCCGGGCCAGCGAGATCCGCGTCAGCTCGCCGCCCGAGAAAGTGACGAGCGAGCGGTCGAGCTCGTCGCCGGCGAAGCCTAGGCCGCGCAGGACGGCGAGCACGTCCTCGCGCCAGTGGTAGCCGCCGCCGTGCTCGAAGCGGCCCTGCGCGGCGGCGTAGGCGCGCATCATCTCCTCGCCGGGACTGCCGTCGGCCATCGCCGCCTCCAGCCGCTCCAGCTCGGCCTCGGCGGCGAGCATCTCAGCGCGGCCGCCGAAGACGTACTCGCCGAGCGAGGCGTCTGTGTGGCGCGGCGGCCGCTGATCGTGCAGCGCCACCCGGCCGCCCTTCTGGATCGAGACGCTGCCGCCGTCTGGCTTGCGCTCGCCGGCGAGGACTCGCAGCAGCGTCGACTTGCCCGCGCCGTTGCGGCCCGAGAGGGTCATCCGTTCGCGCCGCTCCAGCTTGAAGGAGACGTCGGCGAAGAGCAGCTCGCCCCCGACGTAGACGTCGATCGATTTCGCGGTCGCTACGGCCATGGTGGTGACCGCCCGACGGGCGGCGTCGACCCATTGTGCCTCTCGCCCTAGTCGCGGAGGAACTTGGCGGCGATCTGCTCGATCGTCCCCATCGTCCTGACCGTGACCAGTCCCAGGGCCGCCCCCAGCGACTCCTGATCGAGGTCGGAGCCCTGCGTGCCGGCGGTCGGCAGCCAGTAGAGCTCGCGACCGCGCATGGCGAGCCTGTCCCGCTCGGTCGCCAGGGCGAGCACCGCCTTGCGCGCGCTCGCCTTCGGCTTCTCGGCCATGAGGATCACCTGGAGCCGGCCTTCGGTCGCCGCGACGACGTCCGGCTCGAAGGGCTCGTGGGCGGCGATCGCCTTCACCTCGCGCGCCGAGCGCAGCACCACCCGCACCTCGAAGCCGAGCGTCTCGCCCAACGCCGCTTCGGCCCGCCGGACGATTTCCGCCTCCTTCCCGCCGGCCTCGAAGACGACGTTGCCGCTGGTCCGGAAGGTCGCGACCTCCCCGAATCCGACTGACTCGAACGCGGCGGCCAGCTCGGCGCTGCTTGCCCGCCGCTTGGCGCCGAGGTTGACTCCGCGCAGGAAGGCGACGTGGCGGTTCACGTGCTCACCCTAGCCAGGCCGCGGACGATTACCGTTCGGAGGATGAGCGGCGTCCTGCCCGATCTGCTGCGGCCCGGCCTCCGAGTCGTCTTCTGCGGCACCGCGGCGGGCACGGCCTCGGCGCGGGCCGGCGCCTACTACGCCGGTCCCGGCAACGCCTTCTGGGAGACGCTCCACGTCACGGGCCTTACCCCGACGCTCCTGCGCCCGGCCGAATTCGAGCGCCTGCCCGACTTCGGCATCGGCCTCACCGATCTCTGCAAGGTCGGCCACGGGTCGGACGCGGAGGTGGGCGTCGCCCACTTCGACGTCGACGGCCTCTTCGCGAACGTCGCGACGGTGGAACCCAAGCGCCTCGCCTTCAACGGCAAGAACGCGGCGCGGGGCGCCCTCGAACGACCGGTTGATTACGGCATCCAGCCGGAGACGATCGGCCGGGCCGAGGTCTGGGTCGTGCCCTCGACCTCCGGCGCGGCCCGCAAGTTCTGGGACGCGAGGCCGTGGCAGGACCTGGCAGACGCGTGTCTCGGCGAAGAGACGTAGCTGAACTTCTACATTCCGCGCACCACTCGCGCGCCGCGGCGTCTTACCGTGGAGCGATGACTCCGATCGACGCCGCCGCCGCCCGCGACTTCCTCGAAGCTGTGGTCGCCGGCTTCTCGGTTCTTGGTGGAGCCATGGCCTACTCGAGTGGGTTCTCGGCCGCTCAGGCGGTGGCGCAAAATCAACCCGCGGACGTCCTGGCGCACGCGATCAACGAAGGCATCGCGGAGGGCTTCCGCTGGGGATCGCAGACAGCTGTCTTCGCGCTTATGATCATGGTGTGGACCTGATGGAACGTATTGTCAGAGGCCGCTGGGGCGGAGCTTCCGGGGTGAGCACGGTCCTCAACGCCCTCGTGGCAATCGCGATCTTCGGGTTCGGAGCGCCTCTCTGGACCCTCATTCTGGTCAACCTGGCCGGGCTAACGCTCTATCTGGAACTCGCGTCCCATGTGCGGCGCCGCTCCGGCGGCTACTAGTCCCGCTCGTCCGTCGGCGGGAAGTGGAGGCGGCCGGAATCGAACCGGCGTCCCTGGCCGTAGCGCGAAGGTTTCTACAGGCTTAGCCGGCGCTTGATTCTCGGCTCCCGGGGTCCGCGCCGGCGGGCACTACGGGAGACAAAGCCCCGATTCGATTTCCCCTGGCGGACGGGACGATCCGCCCGGGTAAGCCCGCAATTTGAAGCCGGTGCCCCCCTCCGCGGGCGAGAGAGGGCCGACTCTCACTCACTTAGATCTAACTAAGCGGCGAGGGCGAACTCATGGTCCGCAC